>CAYPUO010000150.1:0-6896 GCA_964413775.1 uncultured archaeon | reverse complement strand
CTGGCAAGAGATGGACGGAACACAGAAGTTTCTTGTTGATGTTCACTCACATCAATTGTGAGAAACAGGTTATCCGGATTGGTTCCTAGCTACAGGGGGTCGAACAGTGTCTGTAGTCTGTCCCACGTAGGATACTCGTGTGCGATTCCTATTTCTAGGACCTGACTATGGATGAACATGTGTCTAAGATCCTCAGCTATTTCTTCCAGTATCCAAGGCGCTATCTCTATTCTCCTTCGCCTGTAGTCTACATTCATGAGTTCCTGAGGCACCTCAAACGAGTCGCGTAGACTATGTTCAAGAGACTGTAGGTGGTCCTCGTTGAGACTCTGTCCATGAGGGGATCTGACTACCCCCAAGATGAGAAGTGGCTCATTGTCTTCCCTCTCTTCAAGTGGGCGGATTACATGTGTCAGTCGCCTTTCCAGTCGATTTCTTAGTTGGACAGAGTCCTTGTATCTGGCTGAACAGAAGTGGAGAGTCAACGACTTGAGATTCTCAGCACCCCATTGTAGGACCTTCTCTGCGGTTTCAGCGCTCCCCCTAATGCTAGCTTCGTCTAGACTAGTGAGTCTCATTCCTAGCGATACAAGTCGCTCAAAGTTTGTTTCGCTAGACTCTAACTCGTTCATGTTAAGAAACGACACTCCCATCTCCTCAGCCCTCTGAGCAACACGGATAAGGTGTTCCGACTGGTTTGGTATAGCGGGCATCTCGATACCTACACTCATTCTAGTGCCCAAGGCATGTCTGATGCCTGACCAGTCCGTTCCCTGTGGATGAAACCTAATCTCATCTAGTCCTGCATCACTTAGTCGTCGAATGACTTCAGGTGGAGCGTCCGCTTGGCTTGTGTACAGGTGGAGATGGAATTTCTTCCCTTTTCTTGTCTTGAGGAGTGTAACAAAGCTGAGAGTCCGCTTGAAACTACATAGCGGGTCTCCGCCACTCAGACCTGCCCCCTCTGCTCCAACTGACTCCGCCTCATGCAAGATGTCCTCCTCATCTGATACCGGCATCTCATCCGCAAAGACAACATCCTTTCCACTCTTCTCCTGTGAGAGTGGGCAATAGTAGCATGCACTGTCACAGAGTCCGGTAACAAAAAGGACCATCTTTGAGCCCCTACTGCACAACCTGCACCCTTCTGGCAGCTTTCCTAGGACAAGAGAGTCACCCTTGAGTTCACGGATACTTCTCTTTGCCATAAGCCCTTTCACTCTTCCCTTCCTTTCATAGTCCTTCGCAGGGCTGGATCACTATCTGTGAGGTTCTTTGCCGCAGTTTCGAACGTTTCATCGTCAGCTAGTTGATATGTCCGATAGACCCCAGTGCGACCAACCGCATCGCGACGTTTCAGCACCCGGACCCTTTCTTCTGCGATTGAACTACTTAAACCCAGTTTTCTTGCAACATACGTTTCATAGCCAATCACGCCGTGTTCGGTATGTCCTGTGTCTGTTGGATTTATGAGGACTAGCCTCTTGTCTACCCCTGGGGCACGTATGTGTTCTGTAATCTCCCTTATTCCTGCCATTCCTCCCCAGCGATAGAACTCTCTTTCCCGAGACCTTAACTTGAACATTGGATAACTGACAACTATTTCGTTGTGAAGGTATAGGTGTGCCTTCAATACAGAAGATGGGGTCGCCTGTACTAGTTCTCGTAGTATTCCTTGACCAAGCGTAACCTCTATCCGATAGCTTGAGAGGGGTTCTAGGATTATGATGTCGATATCAGAATTCTTGGTAACATCACCCCTCGCTACGGATCCGTAGACATATGAATCCAGCCCGATACTCTGCAGTTTCTTCATAATACTAGCAGCTCTTATTCTCAGCGTTTCCAGTAGTTTCCAGTGCTCAGTATTGTAGACGACTGTTCTCTCGTCGTGCATTATCTCAGGTCTTCTGGACACTACTCAAACACCCTTATTCAACTCATCAAGCATCTCACACGCCTTACACACAACTGAAGGCGATGGGTCGCCACATCTCATGCATACATTGGGCTCAAGGCTGTGTTCCGTGCTGGTAATCGCTGATGAGATGGTTTCTCCAGAGTGGAGGATTGCGGTCAATGTACCTGGCCGTTTATATTCCATATCATTGAGAAATCTGCGGAGGTCGTTCCTGTAAGCCTCCCGTGCATAAGGGCACGGGATATCATGGTATGGCAGCTCCCGATAGTGTGCATAGGCCACAACGTCTCGCTCGCTCAATTCCATGATTGGCTTGACTCGGGGGACAAAACCAGCGACTGCATGCTCTCTAAATCGATTCATTCTGCCGATTCTCTTTCCATCTCCGCGCATGATATTCATTATGACTGTCTGCGCCTCATCATCCATATTATGTCCAGTTGCGACTACACTGGCTCTCATATCTTGTGCCACTGTATTGAGGGCCTTTCGTCGAAAGACTCCACAGTATGAGCATGCCCCAACTCGTCTATTCCTGTTTTCATCTCCAGCCATCTGGTCTAGTGTCATGCCGAAGAGGTCCCTGAAGGACTTGACCACCAGCTCCATATCTAGACTCTGCACAAGGTCCTGAGCTGCCACGAGTGCTTGATCCCTGTATCCTCGGATTCCTTCATCAATAGTAACAGGGATGAGTTCTGTGTCAGGATAGGCCTGCTCAATACGACTAAGTACATCAAGGAGGACTGCACTGTCCTTTCCTCCTGACACACCTACAACTATTCTGTCATCTTCTCGGAGCATCTTGAGCCGATTAATAGTTCTCCTGACCCTGTCTGTTGTTGTATCCACGAGGCATACTCCACAGAGTCGCTCAGCAGTATATCTACGCAGGTAAATCGCATCACGGTCACATTTAGAACAGCTCACAGACATACTTCTGGCTCCAACGTAGATGCTGGAGTCATCTAAATCAGTTAAGATTTTGCTCATTGGACGACAGCATCTATGACTATTCGCCTTCGGGGTCTTCTGTTGAGAGGTCGAGTTCCCTTGACCTGATTGCAATCGTTGACACTCGGAAGTTAGCAGCCAAGAGTACGTCATCGATTCCTTTGTACCATTCAGTAGGCGGAAATGCAGCTCTGAACTCTCTGCATGACTCTGCAAGGCGGTCAATACGCGCTAACAATTCAACTCTGTCCTTTGAATGTCGTCTCTCGTCATATAGCTGCAGGGCATATCCTTTCAGTGCCTCCCAGTCTATATCGCCGTTTGACGTGAGTATAAGCCTGAGTCTTGCCATTGGTTCCTGCCAAGATCCCGGAAGGAACATTGAGAGATAGTCCGTGAATGACTTGCGGGCCTTTTCTTTGAGGTCTCTTGAGGAGGACAGCTGTGAAGCAATCATTGTCATCTCTAGAGTGTCCTGTCTACACCTTATTTACTCAGATATTCATTGATGAAACCTGAACTCGCATTATAGACCTAGAACAGAGTCTTGCCTGTCAGAAATGTCAGCGCGATACTAAGCACCACTATCCCCAGTGCAAGAGCTCTCATGATCCACATAATCTGTTTGACAGTCTTTTCATTCTTAATTTTCAGGCTCAGACCATTCGAGAGTAGTTTATCCCCATCCAAGAAGGGTATAGGCAAGAGATTGAACAGTGCAACGGAGAACATGATAAGGAATGTCCACGTTAGTGTCATCTGATAGTAGAATGGGAACATGGGGTCTAGGAATGCTGTCTTTGGTGCCCAGTAGTCCGTACCGTAGATCCCGATATAGCCCATAGTTTTGTTTACTTCACTCATCCCGAGTGTGATATTGAATGTCCTGTTGAGCGTATGGACAGTTACGGTCCTATTTGCTAGACTGGATGCCATAAATGTTGAAACATTCGCCCAGTTATCGATGGCTGTATTGTTAAGGCCGACAATCACATCTCCAATCATGATATTTCCTTGTGCCGCTGAGTTCGGAGCAATATCATAGATGTAGGCCCCGCTGGGTTGATTATAGCCCACTGACAGGATTGGACCTGCCGTTATGATGAGGATGAAGAAGAAGAACGACCAGATCAGGTTGGAAAAGGATCCTGCTCCTAAGAGACGCATTCGCGCCTGCGGTGATGCTTCATGTTCAAACACATCTTCATCCGGTTCAACAAAGCCTCCAAAGAGGACTAGCATGAATACAAGTCCTGAACTCTTTATGGGAATATCATCTTTTGCTGAGGCGAGTCCGTGGGCGAACTCGTGTGTTATGAGGGTGATTGCTATCCCAATTAACAGATAGAGGAGCGAAGGTCCGGTCACCGTGACTCCAGGAATAATCGGCACAACTCCGCCGGCAGTTGCCGGGGCAAAGAGAAACCGCAGTAGGTTCTCTCCGAACAAGAGGAACCCTACAATCATACCACCAAAGGACACGACAACACCAAGATTGAAGAATGCTTTGGGGAATTTCTTACCCATCCTTGTGAGAAACGCATTTAGACGCTCAGTCTTCCACATCACAAAGAACGGGGCTCCTGCTTCAATCCCCTTTTCTCGCAGTCGGTCAATGCCCAGTGCCTGAGCAATGATATAGATTAGGACATAAATGATGAATATCAAGAAGAGAGCTTCAAGTGTGGTCATGATTATTCACTGTCCGGACCGGTGACGAGGCGATTGCTGTGAAAGTTATAATCCTTCTGTAGTGGGAAGATTCGTACAAATATCCAAGATAGAAATCGCGTCAAACCAAAATGCTCATAAACGGAAGCCACGACGCTAGCGCCATGGTCCGGGTGCCGGACTCATACATAACTTAAGGTAGGCGAAATAGCAGTGCCTTTCAAACTAGTAATCAGTGATCCAGAAACCGCAAAGGCCATTCAGTATGAGCTAGATGATGTCAAGACTAATGCTCTTATTGGAAAGACAGTTGGCGAAGTAGTAGAAGGCGATATCCTTGGCCTACCAGGATATAAGCTCAAGATTACAGGGGGAAGTGACACATCTGGTTTTCCAATCAGGCCCGATGTGCATGGGAGCGGCAAGAAACGCATCCTTGTCCGCGGTCCACCAGGGTTCAGACCGAAGCGAGAGGGTATAGCTCGACGTAAGATGGTACGTGGCAGAGAGCTTGGTTCTGACCTTTCACAGGTCAATATGCGTGTAGAAGAAAAGGGCTCCACTCCTTTGGAGGAGCTAATCATTAAGGCTGCATAGATTCTTGTATGTCCTTAGGTGGAACAAACACGGTTCATTTTGTGAGAGCCTAGAGAAGACCCAAAGTCAGCAGTCATGTTCTATTCGAGTCTAGGTGCTTGAATCCGAATGGTTGCGCGCAGATACAGAAGGGTTCATATGGATACCTTTGAGTTTGTCCAGCTTGACTCATAAGAGGCAGTAGATTGATGGATGTGATAGTCAGGTGCCCAAGTATAAGGGACAATCAGAGGTAAGTATTGGCACTCTAGGCCACGTTGACCATGGGAAGACAACACTTGTAAGCTATCTTACTGGAGAGTGGACCGACCGTCACTCAGATGAAATCCGCCGAGGAATATCAATCCGTCTTGGCTATGCTGCAACAATTCTTATGAGATGTACATCGTGTGGTGTTCCTGAAGGATATACAACCTCCCACTTGGCAAAAGATGGTAAATGCCCAACATGTGGTGGGAAGCTTGAAGCTCTAAGAGAGATATCTTTTGTCGACAGTCCTGGCCATGAGTCCCTCATGGCAACTTGCCTAAGTGGTGCAAGTCTGATGGATGGAGCTATCCTTGTCATTGCAGCCAATGAGCCCTGTCCCATGCCTCAGACATCGGAACACTTGACAGCACTTGAAATAGTCGGTGTAAAGAACCTGATTATTGTCCAGAACAAGATTGAGCTTGTTTCTAAGGAGCAAGCACTGAAACACTACAAACAGATTAAGGACTTCATCAAGGGAACAATCGCAGAGGATGCCCCTATAATCCCGTTCTCAGCAGTTTTTGGTGCTAATTCAGACCTGCTACTCCAAGCGATACAGGAGAGAATCCCTACTCCCGATCGCGATGCCGAAGCGCTCTCCAAGATGTTCATAGCTCGGTCCTTTGTCATAAACAAGCCTGGTACACTTCGACAGAACCTGAAGGGCGGTGTTATCGGAGGCTCTATTGTCCAAGGCAAACTGAAGGTTGGTGATGAGATTGAGATATCTCCTGGCCAGAAGACTGACAAGGGATTCGAACCAATTAAAGCAAGAGTCAGTAGTCTTCTCTCAGGCAGTGGCAATAAGCTGGAGGAAGCATATCCAGGAGGGCTAATTGGCGTGGGCACTGAGCTGGATCCAGCATCGACACGTGCAGACCGATTGGTCGGTAATGTTGTTGGAAGACCAGGAAAGCTCCCCAAGGCCATTGAGAAGATGATGGTAACACCCCACCTCATGGAGCGAGTGGTAGGGTCCGAAACAAAGGGTGCCGTGGAGAACCTACGACTGAAAGAGCCACTTATGCTAGTAGTAGGAACAGCTGCCACTGTGGGCGTAATCTCTAGGCTCCATGGTGACGCTATCGAACTTGAGCTAAAGCGGCCGGTTGTGGCAGAGGAAGGCCAGAGAATCGCAATTGGTCGTCGAGTAGAGAATAAGTGGCGCCTGATTGGTCATGCTGAAGTCTAGTCCTACACTGGTTGTGACCAACTTGCCACTTATTGTTGTAGTCGATACGAACTTCATTGCAGTCCCTGTGCAGTTTGGAGTAGACATCTTTTCTGAAGCTGAGAGAGTGCTTGAACGGAAGCTTGACTTTGTCATTATTTCTAGTGCTCTTGACGAACTTGAAAGGAAACAGAACTCCGCACAGAGTAAGGCTCAGGAACGCTATTTCCGAGTTGCAAGAAACCTAGCCAAGCGCTGCAGAATAGTTGGTCCAGAAGGTCTTCCAGATGCTGATAGTGTTGACGACCAAGTCTTGGAATACGCACGGGC
>CAYPUO010000149.1:0-6960 GCA_964413775.1 uncultured archaeon | reverse complement strand
GTTCTGTACAATAATAATAGGCCTGTCAATACTCTGGCCCTTCATTGTCAGAGGAGCAGCCTGGACACCAACACCGAAGGGTGTAGTCCACAAGATGCTGGAACTGGCCAAGGTAACCAAAGATGATACTGTAGTTGATCTGGGATCAGGAGATGGGCGTATTATCATAGCTGCTGCAAGAGAATATGGCGCTACCGCCATTGGAATTGAGGTGGACCCGCTTCGAATCTTATGGTCCAGATGGTCTATTCGACGTAAAGGACTACAAGAGAGAGTGACTGTGATTGGGGGGAACTTCTTCTCTCAGGACCTCTCAAAGGCCACTGTTGTGACTGTTTTTCAACGAATTGGTACCAATAACCGTTTGAAGGCGAAGTTGGTTTCAGAGCTGGCATCAGGTACACGGGTGGTGTCATATCAGCACCTGTTTGAAGATTGGACACCATCTGAAACTACTAGTGACCCGGATCTCTACCTCTACATCATTTGAAGACGTTCCCAGAGCATTTATGGGAAATCTATGTTAACACTTAAATATGTGTATACACATACATTAGGTATGGCAAACATCACACTCTCTATTCCTGACAATGTGCGAGAACGAATGAGGAACTATCCGGAGATTAAGTGGAGTGAAGTAGTAAGACAAGCTATCTTGGAATATCTGGATAAACTCACGGGCAGTGAAACCTATGATACATCTCACTATGCAAGGTTTGCCGAGCGGACAGGGGTGGACCTTACCAAAATTACGATTGCTGACGCTGAAGAGCACTATGAGAAGATGAGGAAATTAGAATGGGATCGCCTCTCTATGACACAAACATCCTAATTGAGCATATGCGCAATGGTGCTGAGTCTCTGAAAGGTTCAACAACGATCCTCAATCTGATAGAATTCCCGAAAGCTGTATCCCTTAAGGACCTTGATATTATTATTCCAGGGAAAGAAGATTACGACAAGGGATTCGAGTTCTCGATATTGCTGCTAAAGGAAGGAACACCTATTCCTGCAATAGATGTAATTGTTGCGGCTGTCGCAGTGAATAGAGGCCTTGTCCTACACACAAAAGACAAACACTTCGAGTGGGTACAGAAAATTAGCGATAAGTTACAGGTCCGCTTCGAGTAAGGGGTGAAGGTCTGGATATCTCCCTGCAAGACACTCTCTCCTCTTCTGGAATTGTGAGAACGGCATCTGCTTCCCTTGTCTGCACGGCAGGAAGTCATTTCCCCAGATTTTCCTGCCCATGACAGTCTTCTCACGCGTCAGGGTGCACTCAGACTAGGCGATCTGTGGCGCCAGGCGCAATAGGGTCTTGGCATCCTCTCGAAAGAAGACTTGAAAGAGGAATACTGCTATGCTGAGTGCTGCCAAATCATAAAGGACCGAGAATATGATTGCCTCTTCTAGCAGGGTCATTCCGTAAATGGGCAGGACATAGATCAGGGAGGCCACCACACTGCATAGGACTATCAGTAATGTCCAGCCTATCCTTCCGTCAATGGTGGGGTGTTGAACCGCGTAGATACCGGCCAGAAAGATACAGCCCTCTAAGACGATGAGGAAGGACAACGGCGTCACGAGATAGGACAGGTTAAGCCCCATTACCAGCAGCAATAACATTGCGAGTTGTGCAAGAACCCCTGCAATCACACATGCTAGTCCAAAGCGTTTCACTGCCCTTCTGTGCTTATAGAGCCAAATCATTTGCCTTTGCCTTTCATTCAACGTTCCAGTCGCGTGCGGTTCAATTAGGGGGCTCGAGGAAGATATGTCCTCGTCGAGTCTGTCTAGCCCCTGCACTTGGAACACTAATTCAATCGTTGCTACTAGTAAGAGAAGTGCTGCAAAAAAGGGGATCACAAGAACGAATGGGACTCCAGAATCCATGCCACCAGGGAGAGGTATGCCGGCGGAAGCTGGCAGTACCCCTGCCAGAGTTGCAATGGCACCTAGGAGAATCACTGCATCTCTGCTGTTGAGTCTGTATCCACTTGCTTCCTTCATTCGACGGATCTGCCCCCACCATCCTAGGAGAATACAGCCTGCCAAGGCTCCTATGGAAATAGCAAGAATCCCCACAGTGTTGAGTTCATGAGGGATGGCTACCATTCCTACATAATACGAAATGGTAAGAATGAGGGCCGCAGCTGCCAAAATGAACCCATCGAATCTAATACGCTCGCTCAAACGAATCCCCTAGCAGACCCTATGTCCCTTACAGTAATACGCCTTGTGTTCTTCTAGGCAGTGCTCTTGAATATTGGGACTGAGCTGACCGTCTCTTATGGCTTCTCTGAAAGAAAAGAAGGAACGAGAGGAGGAAGAAACATAGTGCTCCCACAAGTAATCATGATTACATCTGCTTCTCTTGTCCGTTGGTCTGATAGACTGATGAACTGCTGGGTACTGGTCAGATTATCTTTGTTAGATGACTAAGCGTTAAAGCATTCAAGTCAAATAGAGATTGAAGAGCTTTGACGCATAGTAGAACCCATAGAAACAAGAAGAACAAGAAGAAGAAGAGAGGGCACGGGATAGGGGTATTGTCAGAACCGGGATATGGCAGCCTCTTCGTTAGAACTGCCTGGATGAATAAGATTGGAAAGAGGCACAAGGTACCCAGATGCGTCAGGAAGCGTCCGACTGACAGATAGTCTGTTTCAATGAAAGGCATGTGTTCATGGATATGAATGAAGGATGAGTGTTTCTTCAACAGCTGCATCTCTGTTTCTACAGATGAAAGCCTGTTACAGCTGCTTTATTTGCCTACACGCATCTAGACTGTTAGACAGATTGGAGTGACCTAAATGGATTTTCCGGATGATTTGAGAGAGGCAGAGAAGACTCTGGAACAGGCAGAGAAACAGTTTCTGGCCGGAACTGATGGAGTGGCGGAGTCCCTGTTAGTGAAACTGTCACAGGGAACATTTCGTTCTGATACCGAGACGGCGCGAGAACGAATGCAAAATCTTGACGAGTCCCGGTACGTAAGATGGAATCGGTGGACGAAACAATACGAATTCTCCGCATCGTTTTGGAAGGACGAGGGATATCCAAGCATCGATACAACCACACTCCAAGCCAGCAATCCCGATTGGTACTCACGAAGAACAGGGACCACATCATTCGTAAAGGACCTGATGGTTCAACGTTCTCTCTTGGCGCCTACTACTGATGGTGGCGAAGAGGGAACTCCTACCGCCTCTGGTAGCCCATCAAACAGGTGGTTGCTTGACTTCGTCGCTCTTTCAAGCCTGCGCCTATCCTTCAAGAACAGATGGGAGCAGTTGGTACACGACATTGTGATGAAGCGTTCTGAAACGGACTTGAGACTTGTGGCTGAACGATTGGGCCTGACAATTCAAGACGTTCTTGATATTGCCCGCAAAATCAGAGACTTCGATGATCGAGTGATTGAGAATGACGTGAGCGATTCCAGTAAGAACCTGACTTACCACTGCAAAACACCAAAGCCTCAATTGGAGCCATTGGTGGATATTACTGTGTAAGAATTCATCAGGGAAACAAAGCCCACAAGAATTAGCTATTGACTGCTGAGATGATTAAAAAGAGAAAAGCAGGCAAGCCTTACTAGCTTGCCAGACTTACAGATTTGGTCTGATTCTACCGAACTAGTATCTGCGGCCGCCGCCACCTCGTCGGTCTCTGCCGCCGTATCCGCCGCTGCTACCTCTGCGATCGCGATTGCCTCCATAGCCGCCACCGTAGCTTCCACCACGACCGCCACCGCCATAGCCTCCTCGGCGTCGGGTGTCTTCGTGCTCCTCTGCGGACATGTCATTCTCGGAATTCACTTCTTCGATCTCTTCTTCAGCAGAACTCAGTTCACCATATTTCCCAATATTGAGTCTCAGATTTCCCCTGAATAGACCGGTATACCCATTTTTGAGTAGATAAGTCGATCCCACCTCAATGTTGTCGATGTTCTCGTCCCAGAGCGGGACTGCAACTGTACCAGTTGAATCACCAACTACTGCATCCAAAACGCGATGTGAAGCTCCATCATTCCTTGATGATACTTCACGTTCTTCACCTAGTTCCATGACCTTGAAGGTTATGACCAGGTTCTTCATGCGTGGCTTCAATTCGGCCACTGTAGCCTCAACAGGCTCACTGTCGTAATTCATTTGTATCACTCACTTATGCCGAAGCATAATTGATTGCAGGCTATCAAAAAAGGCGAATTCATCTGGGGAGGGCGAATATGGTTTACCAATCACGAACTCTTTCTGAGAAGGCGCATCTTACTTGCATTTCCTGCATATTCTTCTGAAAATCGAACCCTTATAGAGGTGTGCATTGCAGATTTTCCTCGCCTTCTCGTGGTATAGTCGGTAGGATGATGATGTCTATCTTCTCCAGATCTATTACTATTCGGGGTATATCCCACTTCTCCTTTTGATGGATTCAGTACGTTTCAACCCTGATTCCATCGATGGCCCCAAAGTCCCTTACGTTTCTAGTGACAATCACGGTATATCCATTTGCTAGAGATGAGGAGGCAGTGAACAGGTCGCGTCCTACACGTTCCTATTGCTGTCTCATAAACCTTATCTCCGCCTGCGAGTCATCTGTTTCAGCTGGATAGCATCCCTGCTTCTGCTAATGATGTGATTAGTTTATGATAGGAGTAGCATACGTGAGTAGCTATTCTCCCAGACAGTGCGGAATAGCCACCTTCACGGAAGACTTGACCAAGAGCATAGACAAACTCAAAGTGCTGCCGCCCTCGACCATTGTAGGTATCAATGACCCAGGCTCATCCTATAACTACGGAAAAGAGGTACTATGGCAAATTGATGCGGACAATATAACAAGTTATGAAAAGGCTGCTGGCTATATTAACAACTCAGATCTTGATTTGGTAAATGTACAACACGAGTTTGGGCTTTTTGGTGGGATGTGGGGAGAATATCTCTTAACATTCTTAGAGGAATTGACCAAGCCTGTTATCACTACAATGCACACGACTCTTTTTCCTGACGCTAAGATATTCCAAACGCAAGAGAGTCTGGATGCTCACAAAAAAGTAGTGGATGGAATCCGACGAGCTAGTTCTGCTATCGTGGTCATGACGAACATGGCTGCTCATATCTTACAAGAGAGCTATGGTGTCGATAAGGATGCAATCAAGGTCATTCCACATGGAAGTCCTAGCTTTCCACACGTACCAAGTGATTCAGCAAAGAAGGATTTGGGCTTGGAAGGTCGGACTGTCCTGCTGACCTTCGGTCTCTTAAGTAAAGACAAGGGAATTCAGCACGCAATCAAAGCATTACCAGAGATTGTAAAAGAGCATCCCGACTTACTCTACTTGGTAGTTGGAGTTACTCATCCACAAGTCAGGATGGGAAGGGGCGAGAGATATAGGAAGAGCCTCCTACGACTTGTAAATACGCTAAATCTGGGGGAAAATGTACGATTCCACAATCGTTTCCTCAGCAAAGACGAATTGATACAATACCTACAGGCCACAGATGTGTACATTTGTCCCTACGTCAAAAAGGAACAGCTCTCAAGTGGAACAGTCACTTATGCATTGGCGGCAGGAAGGCCTATCATATCCACCCCTTTCTATTACGCCGAAGAGCTTTTGGCTGAAGGCAGGGGAATCCTCTGCAAGTTCAATAACCCTCGTTCCATTACAGATGGTATCAAGTATCTATTGGACAATCCTGAAAAGAGAGCTCGCATTGAGAAACTCGCATACGACTACGGTCAAAATATGACATGGCCTCGCGTGGCTTTGAAATATGCTGACCTATTCAAAGAATTCGCTCAGTAAGTAGGATAGTGATACCCATCGAGTTACCCTCAATTAATTGTACATGGCTGCATGACATGACTGACGACACAGGTATACTCCAGCATGCAAAGTCATCAATAAGCGATAGACGAGAAGGATATACTACTGATGATAATGCTCGGGCACTTCTCGCTACTCTCAGATATTATCAACTACTAGGCGGAGAAAGAAGCCTAGGACTTATCAGGAAATACCTCGGCTTTCTCCTCTATGTTCAGAAGAAAGATGGTCGACTTCACAACTTCATCGGATACGATCATAGCTTTCTTGATGAAGAGAGCTCCGATGACTCTCTTGGACGTGTACTCTGGGCATGCGGCTATTCTCAAGACGCCTCAATTCCTAAGGATATCGGAATGGCTGCAAAAGAGATCTTTGACAGGAGTCTTGTCTGGGTGTTGAACTCGAGTTCGCCTCGGGCTCAGGCACTCGCTGTACTAGGTCTCTATCATTATGCAAAAGCCTTCCCTGAAGACAAGAATCCTCAATTGAATATGATTCACCTTGCAGACAGACTCTGTGAGCTCTATGAACAAACATCCACTCCTAACTGGCAATGGTTTGAACCCTATATTACTTACGCGAACCCGCGTCTTTCTCATGCACTTTTCAGAGCATATCAGGTCACTGGAAGAAAAGACTATATTCGCATTGCGGAGGAAACGCTCAAGTTCCTTGCGGCAAACGACATCGTAAAGGGCATCTATCAGCCCGTAGGTAATCGGTCTTGGTACAAGAAAGGTGGTAAGAAAGCGCTCTATGATCAACAGCCACTGGAAGCATCATGTATGGCAGAAGCTGCATCCATTGCCTTCCAGGTGACAGGAAAGAAAATGTACTCCAGAATGGCATGGATTGCATTTGCTTGGTTCTTGGGCAAGAACTCCAATGGCCTGATGGTCTATAGTCCTGCTACTGGCGGCACTTATGACGGAATCTCAGCTCATGGTTTAAATCGAAATCAGGGAGCTGAGGCTGGTCTTTCTTATCTCTTGGCGCGCCTTGAGATGGAGGTACTTAGCAAGCATGGGTCTCAAAATTCGCTCAAATGAGTTTTCTATGCCGTTCATTCTAAGTTGCACAGTCTTTCTATGAGTGAAAGTCGAAGGTCTACGAGGTCAGAACAC
>CAYPUO010000148.1:0-6966 GCA_964413775.1 uncultured archaeon | reverse complement strand
CTCCTATAGGGACTAAAGATAGGGTAGTTGAATCCAACTCGAATTGCTGTAGTTTCTTCTGCAGTTTTATTCTAGTGCCAGCAATTCAGGTAAGTGCTCAACCTAGCAAGAAAAGACCCAGGATTTACCACTGAGGTCGTGATGAGGCATACCTTCTTGTCACGAACAACAATATAGCAAGAGTCACAATGATAGGCGATGAGAAGAGTAGGAATAGGATTTCGTATGTATCAGGAATACCATCGTGGTTATAGTCGAATTGCGAGCCATGATACTCTGACACACCGCATGACACAGAAACCGAGTCTATGGTTGTTTCCTGGACAGTGAAGTCCCATCGTGCACAACGCGTATCGCCAGAAGTCCACTCTGCGAGATATGCCTCAGGACTGAATGTAACACTCAGGAAATCGGGCTCATCATCTACAGTGATCTTCACAATCTCGTGAGTACTCCCATTGAAACTCCTGGCGGATGCAACGATGTACTGAAACTGGAATTCGTTTCCTAGGTATCCGTATTTGAGTTGGCGGCTCACATCGATTTCGGTCGAATTTTGCCCATCAAGGGATACGTCAAATACTGCAAACACCGCGTGCTCGAACCAGGTTCCCGTTGTGTTGGCAATATCAGTTGAGTATGTAAAGATGAAATCCCCATATATGCTCTTGATATCTTGCTGGTTGTCATTCACCGCAATTGTATGTGACACTGTGCTATTCTCTCCACTGCGTGGATTCAAAATTGAAGAATATGGAGTGCCAAGGTGACCACCTGTGACAGGTCTGAGCCGATATGAAACTTGCTAGAGATGTCCACGGCCACGCTCGTCCTAAGGTCCTTGACGCATTTGCAGAAACAGGAGCACTGGTAGCGCGGACATTTGCTCCGTTATGGAATTGCAGGTCATTAGAACTTCCAGTCATCATATGGAAATCTGCTGAAACAGTAGTTGGTAAGGAGAATACTACATAGCTATAGTATGAAGGTCTGTGTTCATAGTTGGATGGCACATCTGCTCTACAGGTTGATAGGAATCCTCCTCATAATAGGTTGAATGAGGACTGAAATTGGTGTGCTTATCGAAACACAGGTCTATCATTGACTATTATGCTCGGACATTTGTGGAGGGCAAAGAGTGTATGCCAAATCGTCTTTAGGCACCTCTTTGGAACTCTCGAACTTTGGACGGAATACTCAATAATACTTCGGATTTTGCTATTGGTATTGACACCAAAGACAATTTATACATCTTTTTTGCGAAGAGTATGCGAATGATGCCATGACCTCAATGAATCCTGAATATCGCAATGAGTTCTATGCGCTAATATTATCATCGATTACAATTTTCCTTGCTTCTGAAACCGCTCGACCACTGCTTCCCTTATACGTCACAAGCAGAGGTGCATCGTTAGTTGAATTGGGGATAATTATCGGAGCCTTATCCATTTCACTGATTTTTACAAAGATTCCACTCGGAATTCTCGCTGAAAAGGTCAGCGGGAGGAGGATTATTGTTCTTTGTGGGATTGCTCAATCCATATGCCAAGTATCCTACTCATTTGTTTCTTCGCCCATCTCGTTTTTTCCAATTCGGATACTTCATGCCATTTCCATAGCTCCCATGGTTCCCCTAGCAATACGAAAGACGCAGGAGTATGCTCCTTTGGGAAAGACAGGGGAAACTTTGGGGGTTTTTCTCACATCCTATGGAGTTGCGAACACAATGGGCCCTTTTATGTGCTCGCTCCTATTAACCACATTCACTTACGTCCAAGTGTTCCAGATTCTCGCGATATTTCCCCTAATAGGCATCTTGCCCTTGCTTTCTGGAGCTAGGTTACCTTACCTCTCGGATGTTAGGACTAATGCTGATTCGCGGGTTAGGAGCGCATTCTCACATATCAGACACTCGCGAAATCTCACTGTTTTAACTGCTCTCCGTGTTGTATTCGCATTTACCAATGGTCTCTTTGTAACTTACTTCATTGTGTATGCTGAAGAATCTCTTCATCTGGCTCCATTCATCATTATGCTCCTGCTGGGAGCGGAAGGAGCTGCGAATATGTCAGTGAGAATTCCTGTCGGCAAGCTTGTTGACCATGTTGATACGAGGTATCTCATGATTCTTGGATTCGGGATTCTGTCTATTGTATACTATCTGCTATCGGAAATCAAAGACTTATTCCTGCTAGCCTTGCTAATGATTTTCTATGGCATATCGCTCGGTTTTCGTGTCGTAACAGACTGGACCGTGGTAGCGGGCAGCTCACCAGATGGATGTCGAAGTGTAATTGCTGCATATTTGTCGACTATGTTCAATGTTGGCTCAGGTGCTGGTGAAATCCTTGGTGGGATTCTCGCGACATTTCTGGCGATACCTAATTTATTCAAGCTGTCTTCTCTGTTGATGATCGCCAGTGTTCTTGTAGCATTGCTGCTAAGAAAGAAGGATGATAGTCGTTGCACGGTTGGGAGGAAGGTTGATTAAAGTGAATAAGGGAATTTCCATCAATTTGACCAGATTGGAGGCTCTTGGCATAGTTGCTTGAAGGTGAATACGATGACACAACTTGAGAAAATCTACACTTATATTGACGAAAACCTGGAAGATCATGTTTCTAGGTTGGCAGGATTTGTGAAACAGCCTGCGATAGGAGTCACAGGAGAAGGAACCCACGAATGTGCGAAAATGATAGTCGCCAGAATGAATGAACTAGGATTTGACACTGCCGAGTTGTATAATTCTGATGGAAATCCAATTGTCTACGGAGAAATACATATCGGGGAAACTAAAGCTGGTAGAATCCTTCTTCTCTATGGCTCGTACGACTCAAATCCGGTGGAGGAGGAGAACTGGAAGAATCCTCCCTTCGCAGCAACACTAGTTGAGCACGATCGGTTGGGAACGACCATGGTAGGCAGGGGGGTAAACAATAAAATGAAAATTGTGGGAGTTCTCAACTCAATTGAAGCGGCGGAACAAACACTGCAGGACTTGCCTATGACTCTGCTAGTTGTTTTTGATGGAGTAGAAGAAAGCTTCAGTCCTACACTTGTCCGCTTCATTTCAGATAAGCAAGAATGGTTGGAAAAGGCCGATGCATTGTACATGCCTTTTTCCTCACAGAATTCCCAAGGTGCTGCAAGGGTGCAAGTTGGATATAAGGGTATACTATATCTAGAAATGGAATCATCGGGCAGAAGATGGAGAAAGGGACCAAATGTACATGAGGTCCACAGCATGCATAGACCAGTGGTGGACAATCCTGTTTGGCACTTAATAAGTGCCCTTTGTTCGATGGCAGGGAGGGATGGAAATGGCATCAGAATCAAACGCATAAACGAGGCGATTAGAAAACCGACGAAAGAATTCCAAGATGTATTACAGAATCTAACTGAAAACTTTGATGTCGATAATTACAGGGACGGCCTTGGTGTCGAACAGTTGATTTCTGACCCTGAAGATGCATATCAAGTGCTCAATCTACTCTTCACGACATGCCAGATCAATATTGACGGCATCTGGGGGGGTTACACAGGTCCTGGTGCAGAAGCGATAATCCCCAGTTCAGCACATGCTAAGATTGAACTGCGTCTTATTCCGGACCAGACCTCTGATGATGTATTCGCCTGCATAAGAAACCACTTGAATAATCACGGTTATTCTGATATTGCTCTACGTAAGCTAGCGGCAGTGGAGTCCTGTCAGACAAGTATCGACGAGGAGATTAGCCATGCCCTGATTAAGGCGTACCAAGATATTCGAGTTGATTTCCAGGTCTGGCCTAGCTCTCTAGCCACTATTCCCATATATCTCTTTAATCATCCTCCTCTTGAGTTGCCCTTTGCAACGGGATGCGTCGGAATGGGGGGCAACAGCCATGGTCCAAATGAATACGCTGTGATCAAGGGAAAAGGAAAGGTGGCCGGCTTAGCGGAATATGAGAAATGTATCGCATCTCTTCTCTATGAATACTCAAGGTCAGAAGCCAGAGCTTTGCGAAAGCACTAATATCGCTCTTCTATGTCTTGCTTTAGGTATACGTTCCCTCCTTTAGCAGGGTGATGTAGCGACCTGATCCTCGAATGACCTTTTGTGTATGTGGTGTTCCTTTTGGGACAAAGACAGTAACAGGTGACTTTATCCGATACACCTCGTCGTCGAACATAAACTCCACTTCTAGTGAGTGTTCGTCCTCTGCTTCTCCGAAAAACACAAACACCTGATCTACTGCATGGGTGTGCAGCTCCACGTAGTCGTTGGGCTCTTCTGTTACTCCCTTAACAAGCCTTGTGGTTATGCGAATCCCAGCATTGGGATAGCTCTTATCATCTAGTAAGACCATGTTCTTCCCGATTCCATCTAATTCGGAGCTGTCGTGGTGAGGTATCTGCTGGCTGACTCTAGGTCTGATGAAGTTGGCTTCATACTTCATATCTATCTCCTCGCATTATATCTCAAGTTCCTTGGAGAGATTTGGGGTAAGGACCTCAGCACCACTATTCCTAACGAGCACCACATCTTCGGCATTAAAGCCTCCAACACCCGTCCAATAATATGGTACTTCAACACATAGAACCATATTCTCTTGTACTGCGGACTCATTGTTTGGTCCTATCAAAGGCTCTTCCTCTGTGATGGGTCCAAGTCCATGACCAAAGTGCTTTCTCGTAAACTCTGGAAAACCACTGTTTTGAACAGTTTCTAGCCCTAGCTTGAATAGATCGGAGAATCTAACACCCGGTCTGATTGTGGCTATGATATTCTCTTCGGCTTTCACGAGAGCATTATAGACTTTCTTCACCTTTTCATCTGCCTTTCCTAGTGTGCGCGTCCTCGCAAAGTCACATCGATATCCTCGGAAGATTGCACCCCCATCGAAACGCATGACATCTCCTTTCCTCAGTCTGAGGTTCAAGGGCTCACCTCTTCTTACAGTAGCTGAATGCGGTCCTATAGTGAAGTTCTGATGATGTATCCCCTTAGGGATGAATCCGAGTTCGTTCAGAATCGCTTGCTGAAATGCACCGAGAATTTCTGCTTCAGAGGTACCTTCCCTGCAAATAGAGAATGCGTAATCGAATGCTCTCTCAGAAACTTGGCAGGCTCTCCTGATTCTCTCAATTTCATCAGGCACTTTCACTGCCCTTATATTAAGGAACACATTCGAAGAATCAGCGAAATTGACTTTTGGCAGGGTTTTGGATATTTTTCTGAAGTCGATGATAGGGAGGGTCTTCTCCTCAATCCCTATTTTTCCTTTCGTGAGTCCGTTTTCGTGAACTATAGCAGAAAGAGCTTCAACTGGACTCTCATAGACTTCTATCTGTTGTTCAGCATCTCTTTGGAAATATGCCCAAGTGCGGGTGAACCTGATATCTTTAATCGGTGAAGTCATCTTTGCCAAGTCAGCATCCATTTCTGTGGTTGATGCGACAATTCTCCCCTCGCTGGTTACAAGCGCAAATTGGGCAAATCCACTCAGGAATCCCCTGAAGCGATCCACAAAAGGGATGTAGAGATCACTGACATAAAAGAAATTCTCAGGGGATGATGCAAGAATTGCATCCAGCCCCATTTCATTCATAATGGTTTTTGCTCTCTCAATGTTTATTGGCATATTGACATTCCTCTCTTCTTACACTACATATTTATCATTAGGATATTCATCCAAGTATCGGTCTCTTCTGTCGACAATAACGGTTACAACATTCTGACCCTCATCAAGCCTCTCAGCTACCTTGAGTGCGGAGTAGACATTGGCACCAGACGACATTCCGCAGTATATTCCTTCCTCCCTACAGAGCCTATTTGCCATGTTTCTGGCATCTTCTTGAGTAACTCCAAACCACTCGTTAGGGTACCCGGCCTTGTATATTTTCTCGACTATCGAATCTTCCGTGATCCATTTCTCAAGTCCGAGCATTTCGCAGATCTTCATCCTAAGAGGTGGTCGTCCCATTGTTTCGCTATTCATGATTCCAGTGCTTATGTCAACCAGACTCGTTCCTTCCTCCGGTACTACTCCAAATGTGTACGGATTTGTTCCATGTCGTTTCAATGCGTTAACAACACCAAAGAATGTTGCTCCAGACCCAATAGATGCTCCCCACGCATCAATTCTACCGTCGAGCTGACTGAACAGCTCTTCACCCATAGCCATTTGTCCTTTCCAGTTGGCATCATTGTATATTTGGTCAACCCATACCACATTGGGATTATTCTTCTCCATTTCATACATGTGCTGTTTTCCTGCGATTATGATTGCAAACCTTCTTTCCTTTTCGTCTTCAAATTGATTCAGGATGCTGTCGCAGGGAAGTGGACAAGGGTAATGATTTGCGCCATACGCAGAACTGATTTTCAGTCTTGCGCTCTTGTTCTTGTCGTCGGAATGCAAGAAGTGGGCATACGAACATAGTTTGATTTCGTAGCCTTTGAGAGCACAGACAAAAGCAAGTGCGGGTGCCGTGTTTCCTGCTGACGCATCGCAGACTATGCCACCTGGCTTAAGCTTTCTACCATTCCAAGTTTCGCCTCTTTCGGCTGCCTCGACCATCGAAAGAGCCATTCTATCCTTGTAGCTACCACTAGGATTCAAGTGTTCAAGTTTCACAAATACATTTGCCCTCACATCTTTGCCAACTCTGTTAAGCTTCAGCAAAGGCGTATTACCGATAACTTCAAGCATGCTATTGACATAATCCATGAATATTCACCAGTTTTTTGGAAGATTCTTCTATTATCAAACTATATTATTCTATGGTTTTCGAAGAATAGCATAGAGTATATAAAGGTGGAGGTTTCCCAGAGAAATCATGTCAGATCGTTATAAATTCAGGATGTATGAAAAGCTTCAGAAGAATAAGTCAGCCATATTCTCAGAGCTTGAGAAGCAAGATGATGCAATAGGTTTATCTTCCAGTCTGAAGGGCAAAATAGGATTGGGCGGAGGGTCTGGG
>CAYPUO010000147.1:0-6972 GCA_964413775.1 uncultured archaeon | reverse complement strand
AGGTGAGGACTTCCCTTCAGAAGAAGGCTTCTTCCTCCAGGCTTTCAGTATGGCCCAATCTCTAGGAGTGAGCCACATCCCTAGTCCTTTCTCATCTCTTAGTGAGGGGATGAGCATGATGAGACGCTTACAATATTGATAGCGCCATTCAGGTCTGCGTTTGTGCGGTATCCACACGTGTGACAAATGAAGAGGCATTGCTTCGGTCGCAGTCCCTTGTGCCCACACTTGTGACAGATGATAGATGTCCACTGTTCAGGAACTGCAAAAAATCGTCTTGGGTCAAATCCAAGAGTCACAAGCTTGTGTTTCAGCATGTCATGGACTCTTGCAAAAGCCCATCGATGAATCATACCCCTGAATCTTCTTCCCCTATAATTCCCCTTTCGGGCAGTATTTCTAATACCCCTTGGATTGCCAATTGCAACAAAGAGTGTATATCGTGCTGAGATTTCTGCGATGTGCTTGGTTATATCACTCACTAGTTTCTTGTCGAACTCCCTGCTCACTCGCTCTCTCTTTCTACTCAGCTTCCTGAGTTGAGCAGTCACGCCATCAGGATTCTTGCCCACTGCAATAAGATATGCCTTCTTTCTTTGAAGGGACGATATTCGGTCATCTAGGACATTCATACGCCTAAGCTTGTTTTCCTGTTTCCAGTATCGGACCTGCCTGTATCCCTTCGGAGTTAGAAGAACCGAACAGGCAGCCTTGTTTATCCCGAGGTCGATTGATAGGACAGCCGGTGCCTGCCCATTTGTTTCTATGACCTTAGCGGGAAGAGTGACAGTGAAAATAGCCCACCACTTCCGGCGAGAGCCCTTGAAGATACGAACTGTCTTAGTAGCTTCCTCCTCCATCTTATTCAGATGGAAGGAGGAGATTGAAAGAGGAATCATGAGCTTGTCATGTCTTGCGCGACCATCGCTTACTGAATCTAGAGAGTCTCTAAGCTTCAGCCAGTGCTTAATCTTAAGCTCGGGAGAGTATACAATCTCAAAGCGTTGAGAAAAAGCAAAACGGGGAATCTTCCTCGTGGAGTAACCCTTTGCAGTCAAAGGTTTTGATCCACCCTTCCCAAGGTAGCTCTGCCACATAGCAATAGCTGTATCTCTGCACTCCTGAAATTCATTTACGGAGACATTTGAAAATCTCTTCTTGAAATCGTGGGCTACTTGGTTTCTGCTTGCGGTGCCTCTGGATGCAGTGAGTGTGAGCTCATCTAAACGAGAAGCATTAACTTTTGTCCGCTTGCGACCTGTTAGCAACTCTTCTTCATGTCGTTCAATCACTCCAAGGTAGGCTTTGATGACTCTGGTATCTCTGCCAGTTATACGGTTGAGACGAGTCTTCTGCCTGTCAGTCATGGCATCCCATCGTATTGGGACCTTCACGCTGATGATTGTACCCTTGGAGCGACCCATCTATTTCACCTTGGGATTTAAATTTCAGACCTGTTTCTTCCAGTTCACTCCTCTTCCTGTCGCAAGGAGAGGTTATGAACTCCTATTCTTTTCTGCTGATATAAGGGATTTAAATTTATTAAGCGTAAATTTGGCTAAGGCTGTTAGCAAGCCTGAAATCATTGTTTTGTGGCATTATAAAAAGGGAAAAGTTAGCCAAACCAGAAACTATTGCTGCCCGTAGATTGGACCTGAGTGATGCAAAGACCAAGACTACCTGACTTCAGAATTATGGATATCCTTCATCAGATGACGACCGGAGTAACAAGGGAGATGCTTTTGAAATCTAAACTGCAGTTGATGTATCTGCAGGACTTGTGGCAGGCAAGACTCTTGACCTTGCCAAAGGTAATAATATCAAAAATAAAACGAATAGTAATTACTGATGTATTTCCTACGTAACACTGACTTGGTGTTAGATTCACGCCTGAAAAAGGCCTACTTAAAGAGAACTAAGTGTGCTGCTATTTGGCGGGTAATTTGAGCACACGCGGTCTTTCCCTTTTCAACGGACTCGGTCGAGTTAAAAAGGAAAAGGAACTGATAGAAGTCCTTAACAGGGATGCCAGTCCGTCAAGTCAGGAGCTGATGAGATGTCCTCTGCGTGTACAAGTAGAGTCATTATAGCAGAGGGGGCCATAGGACAGCTGAACACTGTTCTGCAGGGATACAGGAAACCTCTTGTCATAAGCGATGTAATGATCTATGACAAGTATGGAGAACTCGTAGAGAGTCTTCTTGATGCAGACATCATCTGGTCGATTTCGCCTGAGCATAAGAAGGGAGTCATCGCACAGTATCCAGGCGTCGATGTGGTCGTGGGATTTGGAGGAGGCAAGAGTATCGACCTCGCCAAGTTGTCTGCTGATGAGGCAGGACTGGACTGGATCTCGATTCCAACGGCAGCATCACACGATGGGATTGCTAGCGATGTGGCATCGATTATGCACAATACCTACAGGTATTCCGCAAAGTGCAAACAGCCAAAGGTAATCGTAGCCGACTTGGACATAATCTCCACAGCCCCGCATATCTTGACACGTTCGGGGATAGGGGATATCGTATCGAAGACCTCAAGTCTTGCAGAATGGCGGCTTGCAAGTGAGCACGCTGGAGAACCAATGGACAAACAGGTCTATGCGATTGTAGACAATGCACTAGAGTCTGTGCTCCGGGATGACAGTCTAGAAACACTTGTCAAATCGGTTATCGATAGCGGAAATGCAATGACTTCCTTTGGTAGCTCACGACCTTGCTCTGGCACCGAACATGCAATATCGCATGCTATGGATAGAAGAATGCAGAGTCTTCATGGCCTCCAAGTGGCATTTGCCACTCCCATAAGTCTCTACTTCTTGGAAAGAGCAGGCTATGCTAGACACCCAGCCAAGGATATTAGAGAGTTTCTTAGAAAGAAGGAGATACCTGTTACTCTGGCGGAATTGGATATGTCACAGGACCTTCTGCTCGACGATATCCATCATGCATTGAAGATTATGGAAAAGCGCAACCGATATTCAGTACTGCAATACTGTGAGGCAACAGACAAGGACCTACTAGAAGCTATTCATGAACTTGAGTACTAGTTCGACAGTTTTAAAAGATGATAGACAAAGGCGCCGTAAGAACAGCTGAATAGGCTGTTGAGTATGCATCCATGCAGATGAATACTAATGCCAATGAAGTACAGACTGAGGTAGACAGTTATGCCAAAACCAAGTTTTGTAGATTGGGAAGCCACTGAAGAGCTTCAGAAGAAGGCCCTCGAGGCCCTTGAGATTGCCAAGGATAGCGGCCGAATAAAGAAAGGGATTAACGAGGCAACAAAGAGTATTGAACGCGGAATTGCACGTCTTGTAGTGATTGCTGAAGATGTCGAACCAGCTGAGATTACAATGTATATGCCGGGTCTCTGTGACGACAAGAAAGCACCCTATATCTTCGTGCCAAGCAAGAAAGACCTTGGAAATGCTGCTGGTATTGAGCGCCCAACAGCAGCCGTAGCCATCGTTATTGAAGGGAAGGCCAAGGATCTCGTTACGGATATCGTAGACAAGATTGCTGGACTTAGAAAATGAGTGCCAGGTGATTGATTCAGATGAGTAAAGATGAAGAAACTACCCCATCAATTCCGGCTGAGGTCATTCAGTTGTTAGGACGTACAGGAGTGACCGGGGAGATAACACAGGTCCGAGTTAAGATTCTTGATGGCAGAGATAAGGGCCGAGTGCTCACGAGAAACGTCAAGGGGCCTGTGAGGATGGGCGACATTCTCATTCTACGAGAAACTGAACGTGAGGCCCGTAAGATGAGGAGGCGCTAGCTCAGATGGTGGGGACCCAACGTTGTTCGTTCTGTGGGAAAGACATTGAGCCAGGGACCGGCTCTGCGTACGTACAGACCAAGGATGGTGCTGTGTTCTGGTTCTGCTCGAATAAGTGCAAGACTGCACGTATAAAGAGAGGCCAAAAGAGCCGTGCCACAAAATGGACGGCTGATTATGAAAAAGGCGGTAAATCGGGCCGCTAATTAGCAAGACATGTTCATGGTGGCACACCTGTGCCACCCCATCTTTCATTCTGATTTCTCGACTTCCTCTACTACGAAGTCAAAGATTGCCCTTGCCAGAGCATTAATTTGGTCTGTCTTGATACCCTCTGCATCCTTTGCTAGAAGTGCAGTGAGCTCCGTGGTCACCTCATCGGAAGTATTACGGTTCTCAATTGACTCCTTGACCAGAGTACGAAGAGCCATCGTGTAGTCGGCTCCACCTGAGATATACTTCTCAATGTATTTCTCTGCCTCTTTCTGTGCGTCAGCAGATTCTGCAAGACCTCCATGAGTGGTCCAGAGCTTGATCTCATCCGCAGCGGTTGTAGGAGCGTCTGATGCGTGTGCAATGTTAATGCCAGCCCAGATACCATACTTTCCACGTAAGGAGCCTAGAGCGGCCTTCTGTACGAATGTTGCACCCAGTGCATCTCGAATTCTCTGGATTGCATTTTCAGACTCGAGTATCATCGTAAGGATCGGTGCTGAGGAAATGAATTCGACAAGCCATGGGAAAAACGGCTTCTCCTTGTGGACAGCATAGTGCATCTTTGCCACAGACTCTGAAACCTTCATTTCTTTGAAGGCTACTACTCTTAGTCCTTCGCCAAGAAGCGCCTTGAGAACGAGAGCGCTGACTGTTCGTCGGACTGTACCATCAGGCTTGATAATGACAAGTGATCTTTCCAAATGATTTCACCAATTGGCGGTTGTTAATACTGTAATACGAGTGTTCGTCTTGCCTTGGGCTAGAGGATGCTTATTTGAGCATTGCGACGAAGTCCTTGTTTATCCCAAACGACACTTTCATATGCTGCTAGAGGTGCCGGGCTGTAACGTTCTGAGAGGTGTTGGGTCTTGACAGAGTCGCAAAAGCTTCGTTCACCAATCGTCACTGTTCTCGGTCACATCGATCACGGCAAGACCTCTCTACTAGATAGAATGAGGGGGACAGGAGTACAGGCAAGGGAGGCTGCAGGCATCACCCAGCATATCGGTGCCTCGTTCTTTCCTACTGAAACCATCATCTCCGTCTGTGGTCGTCTTCTCAAGTCAGTCAACACAGAGTTGAAAATTGATGGGCTCCTGTTTATTGACACACCGGGCCATGAGGCATACCTCAATCTGAGGAGGAGAGGTGGGGCTATTGCAGACATCGCTATCTTGGTCATCGATATCAACGAGGGTGCCCTGACCCAGACCTACGAGTCACTGAAGATTCTGCGCTCGGGAAAGACTCCATTCCTGATTGCGGCCAATAAGATGGATAAGATACCAGGGTGGAGATCAAAACCCGGAATGACTCTTGGACAGGCAATAAAAGCTCAGCCTGCTTCAGTGCAAGCAGAACTCGACAGGAGAATCTATGAGATAGTTGGTGCACTCTCAGCTAACAGTATCCAGTCTGACAGATTCGATCGTGTCACTGACTTCAAGACAAATGTAGCTATTGTACCCACAAGTGCAAAGACAGGCGAGGGCATCCCTGAGCTCCTCATGGTGCTCTCTGGTCTTACTCAGCAATTCATGGGCGAGCGATTAAGAGTATCATCAGGCCCAGCCAAGGGTGCTGTTCTTGAGATTAGAGAAGAGACCGGGCTAGGCCTCACCCTAGACACCATCATCTATGAGGGAGTCCTGAAAAAGACCGACACAGTTGTTGTAGGTGGTCTTGAAGAGGTAGTTGTAGCAAAGATTCGGGCACTTATGTTGCCCAAGCCTCTGGATGAGATACGGGACCCCAAGGAAAAGTTTGCGAGTGTTTCAGAAGTGCATGCTGCCGCGGGCGTTAAGATAGTATCGCCTGATATCCATGGAGCTGTGGCCGGTGCACCGGTATATGCGGTGTCAGATCCGGGCAAACTCGAAGAGGTCAAGAACAAAGTCCGTGAGGAAGTCGGGTCAATTCGAATCCAGACTGACAAGTCAGGGATTGTCCTGAAGACTGATACACTGGGTTCGCTGGAGGCGGTCACTCAGTTCTTTCGCGATAGGAAAGTCCCCATCAGAAAAGCGGATGTGGGACCAATAGTAAAACGAGATGTGATTGAGGCTGCAGCATCTGGAGATACTGACCCCTTGAATGCGGTAATCCTCGGGTTCAACGTCAAGTTTGCCCCGGAAATCGACGAACTCGCTGCAGAGTATGGCGTGGAATCGTTCCTCAATGAAGTCATCTACAGGTTATATGATGAGTACAACGCGTGGATTATGGTGAAGCGCGAGCAGGCAAAAGCAGAGTCACTGAGTTCCATCATCCGTCCTGGCAAGATAGAGATGCTCCCGCAGTATATCTTCAGGAATAGTAAGCCGGCTGTTGTGGGAGTAAGAGTCCAGGGGTTTATCAAGCCGCGTGTAGTATTAATGAACTCTACTGGCAAACGTATTGGCACGATAATGCAGGTTCAAGATAGAAGTGTCAATATCGAAGAGGCCACAACTGGAATGGAAGTAGCTGTATCTATACGTGGACCGACAATAGGGCGACAGATCAAAGAAGACGAGGTCCTCTATGTTGATATTCCCGACTCACAGATCCTTGCAATCAGACAGAAATTCATGGATGAACTTACCCAGCCTGAACTGGATGTCTATGAGGAGATTGTACAGATTAAACGAGAACAGGGTAGATTTGTCTGAAATCTGAAAAGTATAAAACGCCGTAAGTACAATGTGCTCCTGTGTAGGAGATGTTTGCTTCACGAAATGCTAAGACCGCTGTAATTGCGGTGATGGTGTTGATTGGGGGATCTGTTGTAATCTATTCATTAATACCCGCTGGTACAGATTATATTATAGGTCATGGATTCTGCTATATCAGTGACGCTCAAGGATTCAACGGTAATTCATCATACTCGGTTGAGTTTCATGGAGTGAACTTCACTTTTCTCTATTGGTACTGGCGAGTCTGTTGCATAAGTCACCTCCCCTCCCAAAAGAGCTGCTGGAACCGCTGTAC
>CAYPUO010000146.1:0-7008 GCA_964413775.1 uncultured archaeon | reverse complement strand
GCTCTGCCCCATTGCACGTTAGAATGAAACTATCGCATCCATAGCCTCCGAGTGGCGTTCTTGCACACCTAGTAACACTTATATGCAAATAATGTACAGTACTATATACCACACAGTATAATGTGTTACATGGTAAGGTGTATCGTACAATGAAAGTTCAAGGAAACAACAATTGTGCAGGTGGTGCCCCATGAGCGCCGAGTCAAAGAAAGCACTTGAGGAGTTCGAGCGCTGGAGTAAGGAGGTAAAGCGAGGTGCAGCCTCACTTGCAATCCTTGCAGTGCTTGAAGGCCAAGAGGCCTATGGCTATGAGATAGTCCATCAGTTGAGCTATAGGGTTTCTTTCTTGCAGCTCGAGCAGGGGACTGTATATCCACTACTGCGACGGCTAGAAGAGCGAGGGCTCTTGAACAGCAGATGGGATCAAAGTGATCCAGCTAAACCAAAGAAGTACTACAGTCTGACCTATGACGGTACGAAAGCTTTGGGGATGATGATGGAAACATGGGCTGTGCTATCAGAAGAAATGAAGAAACTAAGTAAAGGAGTCGAAGTATAATGGCAGACAAACCTATGGATTTGATTGACAAATATCTAGAACGTGTAAGGGTATATCTCCCTCTTGGTAACGAGGATATACTCGCTGAGATTAGGACACACCTCATTGAGGAGGCAGAGACACTGGGTCGTGGAGAATTGACTCATGGCTCCGTAATGCTTGCCATCGAGCGCTTTGGGGATCCCAAGGACGCAGCAAATGAATGGGCAGGCACAGGCAAGAAAGTCGGTCCAGTCCCCACTGAGTATGTCACCCCACTTGTCAAGATAGCACTGGCACTGATAGCCCTAGGGGCGGTCTTCATTGTGGGCGCAAGTATTGTGAGCTATGCAGTCCCAGGGTTCTGGGGCATCGTCAACTTCCCATATAGCATTGGGATAATGGTGGTGATGTCACTTATCTATGCCTTCATCATAATTGGCGGCCTTTCCTATCTTGACAGGGACAAGCCTCCAACAGAGAAGACCACATTGGAGAGTGTACTGGGGATTGGGAGTGGAGCGTTCAGACCAAAGCGAAGGTCGGAAGCCGGCGCAGGGTTCTTCTTTGGTGTTGTATTTGCCGCTCTAATACTGTCCCCACTGGTCCAGACAATTCTCACTGCAGAGGCACTCTTCTTTGTCAATGTGTTTGCAGTGCTGATACTAGTGGATGCAGTTGTAAACCTCGGGTTCTTCCTATACGGGGAGAACAATGTGAATCTCGTATTCGAGGCACTGGCGGGGGTTGCATGGATCCTGCTGGCTATGTTCCTAATCAACCTCGCGTTTCCCCTGACTGGTATCTACAGCTACTCAGATGCCACTGGTTGGACACTCATGACATTCGAGGAACTTAATCAATTGATACCTGGCTCCAACCTCCTCATACCATTGAACTACATCTGGGTATTCATTGTCTTCGTCATTGTCATAACAAACCTCTGGAAGGTATTGATGGCTTCAATGAAAATCCCTATGTACCTCCAGGCTGGCAAGGGCTGGTGGTGGCAAGGCGAGTGGGGACAGAAACGCTGGAAGAGGTATCGGCGTTCAGCACGGCGAAGAAACCAGCCTGTTCACGAAGACGGATATGGATCTAACTACTAGTCCAAGGATGGGGAGTACCGGAGGTACTCCCTCTCTGTTTTCTTTCGACACTGAATTGATTGCATTCTACTTTGTGACGTTTTCATTGCTTGATTAGTCAGGTTCTGAATACACCTAAGTAACGGACCAAACACGGCGGCACTGTCTAGTGCATTATCTGGCTGTACTTCCTCTCAAGGTTGTCTGCTTTCTCGTAGAATCCGTATTTTCTCCAGCCGGCAACGCTAAGACACAACATCTCTCTCGCCTGTGCAAGATATTTCGGGTTTCCGAGTCGCTCCCAGCTCTTTGATAGGACCCCAATGACTGATGAGCCGGTCATAGCAACCTCATAGTCATACTTCTCAGGATTTTGTACTGCGACATGATTGAGTTCAATAACCACTTTCACCGCTCTCCTGAGGTCGTTCTCGCTCAACATCTCGACCGCAAACGCTGTGTGATAAGTTACGGTCATTATATCATCTCGGCAGACTATACCACGACCGATGAACCATTGCTGCACATCCAACGACCTGAGTACGGTTTCAGAGAACACTGTGTCCCTAATGCCTTCCGAGAGTAGTCTGTATGCTGCTGAGGCCAATGATGTTAGCAGATTCCCTGTGCTTGTTGCATAGTTGTCAGGCGATGAATCGCGCGTCCGGTCAATCTGTTCAATATCTGTGGTCTTCATTCCAAGATATAGAAGCGCAGTAGCCTCCTCCCTGAATGTTCCAGTTGTTGCGAGAATAGTGCCCAATGCGTTCGTTACAACGAAAATCGAGAATCTGACGTTGGTCTTTCCCCATTCTCTACCTGAGATGCCGATGATATCGTGAAGAAACTCGCCAATCAGCCGTACATGTTTTTCACGTTCCTTGCCTGTCGCAATGTAATAGTATTCTGCGCACACCACACCAAGGCTCTGAAAGACGCTGTCAATGGTATGGGCAAAGATCGGGAATCCAGCCTGCATCAGTCGCCTGAAGTAGTTCCAGTAGAGGTCAAGCACCTCGGAAAGGACTTCTTTCCTTTCGCTGATAGTAAGTACTGGAGATTCAGCAAGCGCGGTGAGTAACGTGATGTAGTTCTGGAGCTGCAGAGACGCTCGTAGAGCCAATCCCTTTGTCTTCTCTCCTTTCCGAAATCGTTTGAGGAGTCCTGTTTTCAATACCTGCCGTATCTGTTCAAGGATTCCCTCTATGCGGGTCTTATAGAAGCCCATGGTATCCTTGAAATCATCGTAGCTTGATACTGAGTACAGTTTCTCGAAAATTGCGTTTCTGTCACGTATTGATGAAATGTATGCTGTGATGATTGGTGCACGGTCATGTACGAAATCAGCTAATCTGGCAGAGAAGTCTTCTAGGAGCGAGAGCCGTGTATCCATAAACAAAAAGGAATAGAGCAGATCTTCATGAGAATCCGCGAATCCGAAGGACTCTGCAGCCTTCCGAAATGCAGCAGTGTATTCTGAAGAAGATATGTCACCAGTCAAGAACGCTGCAATGGACCGGCCTAACTTGCAATATGTATCATTACCTGTGATTTTCATTGCAGTTTCTTTAATCACCTCCAAAGGAGGGGCACTTGTGCTGGACAACGAGAGGGCAAGCTGCCCCATCTTGACTGTGAATATCCTAGCAGTGTCATCTTCTATGTCAAGACTGGATGCACATGCCAGATCATATTCACCACCTAATGCATACTCAAGAGCAGCAATGATAGATGATGGGGTCTTATCTACAAGTGTCTTCCAGCCTGGAACAAGATTGGATGCTTTCAGACGTTGGTCAAGGTCTTCAACTACTGTGTTGAGTCGAGGGTCTCTCTGGATTGCATCAAAGATGGGGGTCCAAGCAAGAGATACTATCTCAGGAAGGGACACATCAAGGTGTTCCCGAACATATGTGTCAAGAGTATTCTTCACTACAGAAATGTGGAAGTCATTTACGGTCCCATCGGCGAGAGGAATCCCAGAATTGTCGATCTCATCAGCAATTAGCCTTAGCAGGCTGTCCATATAGTCTTCCGCCTTGTCAACCAATGCAACGACAGTATAGCCCTTCTTGGAGTCTGTTACAATGAGTGTATTCTCCTTGAATGCCAGCTTCTTGACCTCCCCGCTGCCCATGACATCACATAGCGTCTTCGCAGCTGAGATCAACGCTCCTATAATCATCTCACCCTCAGTTTCGACATAGGAATTGATTGTGACCGGAACACCGCCTTCAGTAAGGACACCAATCAGTCGAATCATCGAGCATCAGCCAAAATCTGTTTGTCTACTGTGGAGCCTGACAGGAAAAAAGGATTCTTGGTGCATCTTCAGCGAATTGGTCTGCCCCGGTAGTTCTTCCGCATGTTCCCCGGAGCGGTTGATGTTCTGCCAGCTCTGCAGAGCGAGTCTATTTGGATCAACCTACTGAGGCAAGAAACAATCGCGTCGCTCTGCAAATGGCTCTGCTAGTAATCCGAGAGTTGAACCTAGTCCAGCAGGCGCTTCTCTCCCTTGATGCTCTTTATCTTTGAGATGTCCTGGGAAACTTCCAAACATCCTAGATACTTCTGTCCGTCACGGACCGCAATGTATCTGATATAGATGGTCTTTCCGCCCCTTTCAATCCAAAAGTCTGCAGAGTTTCTGGCTCCGCTCTTGAAGTCTTCTAGAATCTTGTTCACAATGTGTATGCTCTTGTGGGGGTGACATAGCTGGACTTCCCGTCCAAGGACTGCTCTTGACCTTACGAATATTCTCTCAGGTGAGTTGCTGAAGTACCTGACCCTATCATTCTCATCAACAAACGTGATGTCAATGGGGAGTGTATCAAGCATCTTTTCAAGGACATTCTTGCTAAAGACACCCGTAGCAAAACCCAAGAGACCTGATACAGCTTCGTCAGGGATTTCTGGCTCGCCCGTTATTTTCCTGAAAACGGGAACCTCAGGCGTGAAACAGCAGTATCCGATTTCATCAAACTCTCTTCTTATCATGGCCCACTCAGCTTCTGGTATGACTCTCATGCTTGCCGGGAAGAGGACATTATTCTCTTTATAGAAATGCCCGCTCAGCAGTTCCTTAAGGGCAGATGCCTGAGCCAGTATGTCGTGCATATTCTGGAGCAGAGATGTATCATCATCGCTCATCAAGTCGTACAGAATCTTTTCAATAGCCCGAATCTGGTCATGTTCAATCCACATGATGGCCGGGGGTTCTTTGATCCCATGTTTCTCAAGTACCGGGAAGAGGACATTCTCTTCTCGCAGATAATGGCGGGTGGAATCTTCGAAGTGATGGACAAGGTGACGAACACGAGCAAGATTCTCCTTGGTGTCGGTTGGGGTCTGCTCATGCTTTAGCTGGTCTGTAAGCACAAAGAGCTCTTCAGCAGATGCTAGGAGCCGTCTATGCTCTTCCATGAGTATGTGGATAGGATGTCCAGCAGGTGCAAGTGAAGACTGTCCTTCTAGGCTTTCCTTGAATACCTCAAGATGGACCTCGCATAGTTTGTGAATCTTCTCTCTTGGCATGCCTTCCTGAATGAGTTCTTCTTCAGCCAGTGATATCTCCTTAGCATCTGTCTGATCAAGGACTTCTTTGAACTCAGACTTGACACTGTCAGGATCAGCACCATCATGTAGCTTATTGATAATCTGCTTCAGCATCTCTTTGTGTTCTGACATTGTAATCACTTGTATGTTTATTATAGTTAGTATAATAAATCAAGTAGTTTCACAACAGTAATCATATTACAAGAACGTAAGCTTCTGAACTCTATTGCATCATATCAGAAAGACGAACAGCTCTTTCAAGGAGCTATTGTCGGATTCCCTACAGATATCATTATGAGTGGGAAACGGAGCCCTCTCAATATGCCTGACTGGGACAAGATTTTTCGCGGAGAGGGACGTGTATTCTTAGCTCCACATCCAGAGATGAAACGGCTCGCTGACGTATTCCGGACCAGAGATGTAAAACGGGTACTTGACCTTGGGTGTGGCACAGGAAGGCATATGGTCTTCTTTTCAGCCGAGGGATTTGAGATGTATGGCATTGATGCATCTGAGTATGCCCTCGAACTTGCACGGTCATGGTTAGATGAACAAGGACTTCATGGAGTGCTCATACCGCAGAGAATGGAACTCAAGTTTCCTTTTGAGGATGGCTTCTTCGATGCTGTCATATCAATCCAAGCCATTCACCACAATAAGATTTCAGATATTCTAGCTACAATCAGGGAGGCTAGACGAGTGCTGCGAAAGGGTGGCGTCATCTTTGTTACAGTTTCAATCATGACTGAAAGGGGTGTTTCATCCAGCAATAAATGGGATTTTGTTGAAATCGAACCAGGGACCTACCTCCCCCAGAAAGGCCGAGAAAGCGGCATTCTTCACCACTACTTCACACCTGATGAGCTGCGAAGCGCATTCTCAGGCTTTGATATTCTTGAGATGTTCATTGACAGCACGAATCACAGATGCCTACTGGCCATAAAGGACTGAGTTATCTCTATTTTGCGATACCGTGGATAGGAAAAACTCTCTCCTTGACCTTATCTATTGTTTCATTGACAGCTCTACGAATCTTAGAGTGAGGCTCTTCATCCATTCTCGTAGGTCTATCAGTCCACCCACTCCTGTTGATTTCAAGGCCATTTGACTCACAGAGCTTCACCCACTCAGGAGGCAAAGTAGCGGGCAATGACACTCCTGCTATCTCGCTCAAGATGATGCTCCAGACCTTAGCTGTGCTCACAGGGTTATACCCTCCGCCCCCTACTGCTACCAACTGTCTGTTCCCATTGTAGACAAGTTCCCGTACGGTTTTTCCCAGTCTATAGTAGGTGTCATACGTCAGCATCATGTCAGCCAACGGGTCTCCTATGTGGGCATCAGCACCAACCTCCCAGAACACTAGGTCTGGCTTGTATGATAGCCACAACGGAATGACAACATCTTCAAATGCCCGCCAGTACTCCACGTCATCTGTCAGGGGAGGTAATGGCAAATTCACTGTATACCCCTTGCCTGGGCCTGCTCCGATTTCCTCGGCGCGGCCCGTCTGCGGAAAGAAACCCATGCTGTATTCATGCAGAGATATAGTCAGGACATTGGGATCGAGATAAAATGCGTTCTGCGTCCCATCGCCATGGTGGACATCTGTATCTATGTACAGGACCTTCTTGTTTGGAAACATCTGTCTGTACATCTTGATGGAAACAGCACAGTCGTTATAGTAGCAAAAGCCTGCAGCTCGGCTCTCCATGGCATGATGGAGCCCCCCAAAGAAAGATACTGCATTCTTAAAGCCACCTTCTGAAACGTCTAGCACCGCATCTATTGTTGTTCCGACTGGGTATGCAGCATACTTGTGCATAT
>CAYPUO010000145.1:0-7017 GCA_964413775.1 uncultured archaeon | reverse complement strand
ATCCTGTCCTCTGTCAGGGGTGCGGCAAATGCGCAGCTGGCTGTCCATCTGGCGCAATCACGATGAAGCACTTCACGGATGACCAGATACTCTCACAGATTCGTGCGGCCCTTGAGGACATGTCTCCAACCGAGCCACGGATAGTGACTATTATGTGTAACTGGTGCACATATGCAGGTGCAGACTCAGCTGGAGTGGCTCGCCTACAACAGCCGCCAAATGTCCGTGACATCAGGGTAATGTGCTCAGGTCGCGTGAGTGTCACACACATCCTTCAGGCATTTAGAATGGGTGCAGATATGGTCTGGATCTCAGGCTGCCACTTCGGCGATTGTCACTATGTTGATGGGAACGTTTCTTTTGAGAGACGTTTTGCCGTAGCTAAGAAGATTATTGAGAAGGCTGGGCTCGAGTCCGAGCGGCTACAATTCACCCAGATTAGTGCAAGTGAAGGTCCTATCTGGGCAGAAAGCGTGAAAAGGCTCACAGAGCTTGCTGAAAAGCTGGGACCGAGTCCATTGAGGCCCAGGGGGCGATAAGACCATGACAGATAGTTGGGGCGAATTCAAGTCTTTTGAAGGAAAGAAATTCAAAGCGTTAGACCCTGAGTTCACCAAGGAGGCTTCGGAGCTCATTGGTGGCCAAGATCTATCAACATGTTTCCAGTGTGCCAAGTGCTCCGCTGGTTGTCCAGTGAGTGACAAGGTGAATATCCAGATCCACGAGGTCATGAGGATGCTTGTATTTGGCCTAAGAGAGGTCCTTGATACAGACATGGTCTGGCTCTGCACCACCTGTTATACATGTCAGCAACGATGTCCACAGGGAATCGAGATTACAGACATCCTCTTTGGTCTTAAGAACATGGCATTCAAGGAAGGCAAGACGCCTCCTGGATACATCTCAGCAAGAAAGAGTCTCTACGATACAGGGCGCCTCTATCCCGCGACTGAGTGGGAACGTGAGGATCTCGAACTTGATCCTGTCCCAGATTTCAACGTTGAAGACACAAGGAAGATGCTTGATAAGATGGGCTTGATGAAGCTGGAGGAGGGTGAGTGAATGACCCAGTCCTATGAAGTGTTCCTTGGCTGTGCCATCCCCAATCGTTTCAACAACTATGAGTCATCCATGCGGCTTGTGGCAAGAGAGCTTGGCATTGAGCTTATCGACTTCGAAGGTGCCTCATGCTGTGGAACTGTCGTTTTGAAGTCGATTGATGAGAACAGCTGGCTATCTGTATCGGGGCGAAACATTGCTCTTGCTGAAAGCCGTGGCCATGATATTGTTACTCCCTGCAACGGCTGTTTTGGTTCGCTGAAGGACACTGATCATGTCCTTCATGCTGATGAGACACACCGGAAGATAGTGAATATAGCTTTGAAAGGACTAGGTCTCCAGTACACTGGCAAGTCCAAAGTGCGCCATTTCGTTGAAGTCCTCTATGACATGAGAGAAGAAATCAAAGAGAAGGTTGTAAATCCTCTTGATGGACTCCGGATTGCCTTTCATCCCGGGTGCCATCTTCTCAGACCTTCTAGTGTTGCAGGCTTCGATAACCCTGAACTACCGCATAAAGTTGATGCGCTCCTTGAACTAACCGGGGCCAAGAGTGTGCCATGGAACCTGAAGTTGAGATGTTGCGGATCCCCTCTATTGATTTCCAGTGAAGATGTTGCAACCCAGCTCATCCGGGAAAAGAATGCATCTGCAAAGGAAGCAGGTGCGAACTGTATTGTCACGAACTGCCCTGCGTGTCACACGCAATTTGATGTCCAAGCAATAGGTCTGAAGGATGAACAGGGACAGTCGCTCGAGCTACCCGCACTCTTCGTAACACAGGTGTTGGGAGCAGCAATGGACTTGGACAGAGAAAAGCTTGGTTTCGGGTTGAATAGAATCTCACTAGACCCAATCAGCGACATTCTTGGGCTGTAGCCATAGCTGGCTATCTGTTCAGTTTGTTCTCGCCATAGAATCTATCGCCGAGTATCTTCATTGCATCACGCACACAATCTTTGTTTCCACTTACCTGCAAGTGCCTTTCTCCATCGAGGTGAATAAGAACGCCACAGTCCTCGGCAATCTCACTCACAATCTCTACAGGGATATCGTCAGGGAGCCTAATCCGAAAATAGCCAATCCCCTTTTCTCTGGGTAAGTCCGAGATGTGGACGGGACTCTCAGGAGTTTCTGGAGTAATCAATCCGTCGAGTGCATCTTGGAATTTTCCGTCCCATTCTTTTCTGGCTTCAGGTCCCCGTTTCTCCTCCATCCAAATCATCATGTCTTCACGAAGACGGAGCATCTTGAGCTCCATTTCTTCTCGTAGCTGCCGGTCCGCATCCTCTTGAACAGCTATATCCTTTTCGAATGACTTTAGGTATTCAATGGTCATCTTTGCGTTTCTCAGGTCAGCGAAGGTGAGGTCAGGGACAAATGCTCCAGAGGCTTGTAATTCTCCTAGAAGGTCGTTCAGTACCATCCAAGCTGCATCAAGGCCGTCAAGGGACACCACTAGAATCACTCTCTTAGCATCTCCTCAATCTCAGTAAGGAGGCTCTTCTCTCGCCACCATCTGAGGTCTCTTGCTCCTGTGGGACAGATGGCTGAACACGCGCCACATCCCTTGCATTTCATCTCATCGGTCCTACTCTTCTTGACCCCTGGAGAGACCTCAATCATTGATACAGCATCGTACGGGCATATCTCAGAGTAATGGCAGAGATCACATCCAACACACAGATCTTCGTCTACTTCTGCGGTCAATAGTTCAATCTGCACCGTACCCAGATTGAGCGGGGCAGTAGCCTCGCCAGCTGCAGCTCTTGCTTGATTAACCGAGTCCTGTACATTCTTTGCATAGGTCACGCCTAGAAAGACACCTGGGACAGTTGTTTCTACAGGCCGATACTTCATGTGCATCTCTGCTAGGAACCCGTCTTGTCCCCTGTTGATGCCAATTGCCTTGGCAAGCTCATCAACATCGTGAGGTGCTTCAAGACCAACTGCAAGCACCACCATGTCTGAATGAATCTTGAAGGTTTCCTGTGCAAGAGTATCATAGACCGTGACAATGGCCTCGTCGGAGTCTGGAGCTTTCTCTACGGTGACCGGGTTCTCTCTGACCCATCGTAAGTACGTAACCCCGTGTTGTCTGTTCTCACGCCACATCTCTTCCATTTCATTTCCAAAGGGACGTATGTGTTCCTTAAATGCTGAGAATATCTTGATTTCGGGAAACATCTCTCGGAGTTCTTTTTGCAGCGAATTGACTGCAGAGCAACATACTCTAGAACAGTAACGGTTACCTTCGCCAGGCGACTGACGGGACCCGACACAATGGATAAAGACGGGGTTCTTTGGTGGCGTCTTGAGTTCTCCTGCCCTCAACATCTTCTCAAGCTGAAGTGTCGATATCACAGCTGGCACTGTATCCCAGCCATACTCGCCTTTCTTAGGCTCATAGGTGTCGTTGCCTACAGTAATCACCATTGTACCGATACGATAGAGTGATTCCTCATCGGTCTTGAGGTTCTTCAGAGTAATGTCATAGTTACCATAGGAGCCATCTCGCTTTACTGGTACTGAATCGAATATGACATTGATTTTCTTCTGCTTCTCAACGCGGGTGACTAGGTCTTCTACGATGTCTTTTGCCTCATTCATCTCTGGGAATAAACGATATAGATCATTCAGCCGCCCGCCAAGCCTGTCCTGCTTCTCCACAAGGATGACATTGAATCCTTTTCGTGCCACATCGAGTGCTGCGGTCATCCCGGACACTCCACCACCAACAACCATTGTTGTCCGTGTGACCTCTACTTCTTCCAGCGGGACCTCTTCATTGTTTATTGCCTTGGCAACTGCACTTCTAATCATATCCTGAGCTTTCTCTTGTCTCTCCTCAGGAGTGTACTTCGTGTGTACAAGAGCCAGGTGTTCTCTCAGTCCTACAGGTCCGACAAGAAAGTATGGTGAGAGTCCGGCCGCTTTTAGAGCTCGTCTAAAAGTTGGCTCATGTTGCAGAGGTGAGCACGAACCGACAACAACTCGGTTCAGCTTGTGTTCCTTGATAGCATTGGTAACCAGTTGCTGACCTGGATCACTGCACATGAAGATATAGTCTGTACTGTATACAACATTAGGGATGCCTTTCGCCCACTCCGCAAGTCCGGGTGAGCTAATCTCATTGCCAATGATACCGCCGCAGTGGCATATGAATACCCCCACACGAGGTTCTTCAGTTATTTCTGCAGGTGGAACAGCCTCCTCTTCCACAGGGACAGGGATTGGCAGGTACGAGTGAGCTACCATCGCCGCTCCTTTTCCTTCATTCACAGTATCCGTACCGTCTCTCGGTCCATGAGCACATCCAGCAACATAGATGCCTTTCTTAGTTGTTTCAAGGCCTAGTACATTTGGCTGCTGTTCTTTCACCCAGCCAGTTTCATTGAGTTCGATTCCGAGGATTTTTGCCAGCTCTTCTTGTTCTGGGTGAGGTCTAAAGCTCGAGTTGAGGACAACCATTGATATCTTTTCGAGCTCGGTAATCTCACCTGTTTCAGTGTCCTCCATCTTTACAAAGAGGTCATGTGTGTCATAGTCTTCCTTGATCTCTGCTACACGGCCTCGAATAAACTTGATTCCTCGGTTGTGCTGACTATCCCACAGGAACTCCTCCAGAGCTTTTCCCGCAGTGCGCATGTCCATGTAGGTGTAGATAATCTCGCAGTGCTCTTCGGGATAGTGCATCCGGGTAACCTGAGCAAGCTTGGTACCGAAAGAGCAGCAGACTCTGTTACAGTGCTGACTGTAGCCAGCAATATTTTCCCGCACATCTCTGCTGCCAACACAGTTCACGAATAAGATTCTCTCAGGTTCTCTCCCGTCAGACGGCCTAATCATGTGCGAGTCTGTCGGGCCTGTGGGATGGCTCTGTCGATCATACTCGAGGGATGTCACGACATTAGGATAGATGCCATATCCGTATTCGCCATATTCAATGGGCTTGTACTCTTTGAATCCTGTGGCAACTATAATAGAACCAACATGAAGGTCGTAGACCTTGTCCTCATCATCATACATGATGCAGTCCTGAGGGCATACACCTGCACACGTGCCGCACCCTATGCACGCTTCCTTGTCTATTGTTGCAATGAGTGGAATCTGCTGTGGGAAGTTCATGTAGACTGCCTTGCGAAGTGAAAGACCCTCATCATACTCATTAGGCACCTCCACAGGACACGAACGAATGCAGAGCTTGCAGCCAGTACATTTGTCTTCGTTTACATAGCGAGCCTTCTTGTGTACAGTTACAGTGAAGTCCCCTGCATGTCCTGTGACCTTTTCCACCTGTGATAGCGCGTGGATTGTAATGTTGGGGTGTTTTCCAACGTACGATGTGGGCGGAGTCATGACACAGGCTGAGCACTCAAGAGCTGGAAAGATCTTATAGACGGCGACGTAGTTACCACCGATATTCACCGATTTCTCAATGATGTGGGCATGGTGTCCACTCTCACCAAGTTCGATTGCTGCATTTATTCCCGCCATACCGCCGCCAATAATGAGGACGTCCGTAGGCTTTGTTGGCTCCATTGCATCGGGTGCTGATTCAGTGACCATCGAGTGAGTCTCCAGCAGGGATTACAACAAGGGCGAGGTCATCTTGAACGATATAATCTTTCTGTCCTGTCGTTTTTAAAGATGGTCTGATGGTTTACAATATTGTTTTCACTGAGGGCCGCCCTTCTCGATTGCAGCTGAAACAAGTTCTCTCATCCGTGTGAGCTGGCTGCGAACCTTTTCGACACCTTCAGGCGTAATCATCACTATGGTTGTTGGCTTTAGATCCACGAAGTGCTTGAATATCTTGATGTACCCCATGTCCTGAAGCTTGCGGAGATGACTAGATAAGTTCCCAGAAGTGAGGCTAAGCTTGTTCTGCAAGAGCGTGAACTGCGCGTTCCGGGTAAAATAAAGATAGACCAGTATTGACAGTCTGGCAGGAACGAAGGTCTCACGGTCCTCTTCCATGAGGCCTACAAGTGCATCAAGCACGTCCCCTTCTAAGGACACTTCTATCCCTGCCTGGTGACCTCAAGTAGAAGACGTTCCGCAGACACCAACATATAGATGCCCAGTCCATATATCCCGCCAATGTCAACCAGAATCAGAATTGAAAAGGCAAGTATAGGAAGAATGGCCATCGGAATGATGCTCAGAATGACAAGTATCACGAATACCAAAATGCTTCGTGCATAAGGTGCATCATCGGGACTCTTCCTAGCATCATTATAGTTTGCAACATTACCAAGTGCAAGTAATATCTGGTTGCCTATCGCGAACAGGTACGGCTGGCCGATTCCGAATGAGTATACAGCAACAACCACAATTGAGATGGACAGAATAGCCCAAGTTGCCTTTGACGCTTTCCTCATCCCTTCGTTTTGTTTCTGGGATGAGGAATATGATCTTGTTAGTGGCACAACCAGGCGGAACGCGATTATCCCTGTTATGATGAGATTGAATACGACGAATAGAAGGACCACAAACAGATTGTCTGCAAAATTGCCAATAAACGCAAGAAGAGTAGCAAATAGGAGCCCTGAGAGTGAAATTGCCCCACCAACCAGAACGAAGATTAGTCCTGTTGTCCTCCTTGAAACAACTGCAGGATATCTATCAACCAGATCAGTCAATACAAGCAGCTGCTTTGCTTGCTCAAGCATTTCGTCACGACTGAGATTGGGAGCTTCGCCGGTTTCAGTTTCGTTATTCACTGATTGCACCTTCTTTTCAGTTGCCGCTTGATGTCATGTATGCGGGACTGTAGAAAAATAAGTTGCGCGGGAAGCAATAAACCCGCGCATTTTGGAGGGCTCAATTCGATTGAGAGGAGATTCAGTGTTTCGCAGTACGCTTTCTGAATAATAGGGCGCCAAGGAATAGCATCGTTAGGCTAACCACAGAAACGACCAGCAGATCAATCCAGATGGAGGGCGTTCCGATGGG
>CAYPUO010000144.1:0-7028 GCA_964413775.1 uncultured archaeon | reverse complement strand
ACGGTCAGTCTTATGGAAAGTGCTCGGACACAATATCAGAGATAGCAAGAGGAGCAAGTATTCCTGTTATCAGTGGAGCGGATGACTTTGAACATCCGACGCAGGCACTCGCTGACTTGCTAACTCTGAATGAACTTGGGGGTGACATCAGAGATAAGAAAGTGGCATTCGTGTGGGGTTGGTCTAGCCGGCCCCGGTCAATCGGGCTCATCCACTCATGGCTGAACATGTCAGCGAAACTGGGCTTGAAGTTTGCACTTGGCTATCCCAAAGGGTACGAGCCTGATGCCAGAGTTTTCAAGTGGGCGGAACAAGACGGCAGTGAGTCTGGCGCAGAAATATCATATCATAATACTATGGAGGAAGCAGTTGAAGATGCGGATATTGTATATGTTAAGAATTGGCGCAACATCAGAACTGAAATCGACGATGAGCTGCAGTACAGGGCAGGTAAAGGGAAGAACCTTGCTCAATGGATTGTTACTCCTGAAGTAATGGATCATGCGCGCAGCAGTGCCAAGTTCATGCACTGCCTTCCATTTGAGCGAGGACTTGAAGTCACCGACGAAGTAGCTGATGGTCAGCAGTCAATTGTCTGGGACCAGGCCGAGAACCGGTTCCACATTGACAAAGGAATACTCACTCTCTTAATGGAATAGCATAAAAGGAGGTAATAGCCACGCGGCCCTTTTCAGCAAAGCAACAGACTTTTGAGATTGATGGAGTGAAAATCGGGGGTCAACTGGGTGTGAAACCCACTGTGATGATTGGGAGCTTGTTCTATGAGGGTGAGAGGATATTAGCCAGTGCTAAGGAAGGGCGCTTTGACAAGAAACGTGCCCGGGAGTTACTTGAAACGCAGAAGGAGCTAGCCGATAAGACGGGAAATCCTTGCATGGTTGATCTCGTTATATCTTATCCTGAAGCTGCTTCAAGCCTGATTGATTTCACGGCTGAAGCAACTAATGCGCCCTTGCTCCTTGACTCCACATCAGCAGAATCCAGAGTTGCAGCTCTAAATCATGCCTGTGAGATTGGAATTATCGACCGTGTTATCTATAATTCCCTTCTCCCCAAACCTAATACAATGGAACTGGAGGCAATAAGGGACTGCAATCTAAAGCAAGCAGTACTCCTAGCGTTTGATGAAAAACTGGCCTCTTCTCAAGGTCGCATTGATGTGATTATGGATAGTGAAGGTGGGGGGCTCTACAATCTGGCTAAGCAATGGGGTATAGAAAAGCCACTGATTGATACTGTTGTTTTAGATGTACCAAGTCTAGGAATGGCCAGCAGAGCTATCTATGAACTGAAAGAGAAATACGGAATGGTCTGCGGGTGTGGCGCGCACAACAGCATCGCCACTTGGAAGGGACTAAAAAGGAAATTCAAGCCGGGCCTTCGGCTGATAGCCAATACTGCATCAGCAATCGTTACAGTCACGGCAGGCGCGGACTTTGTGCTCTATGGCCCAATTGAGGATGCTGAAACTGTTTTTCCCATGATTGGAATGGCTGATGCTGCTCTAGGCCAGTTGGCTTTCGAAGAAACAGGCAAGGTTGACTTAACATATCCATTGTTCAGGATTGCGTGATAGCGGAAGAGGATGGCGGGAAAACCGCGATCTCAGAGCGTCCGGAACTAGACTCCAACTTGCTGAGCCACATCATCCAGACCAAGCTCACGGAGACGCTTCTTGGTAGGAATCCCGGACTTCTTGTCCCAACCCCGAAACTCGTAGTACTCATCTAGCATCTGGTCCAGTTCACTTTGACTAGTGTACATTCCTTTAGATGGCCCGTCTGGGATGGGCTCTAATAGATAACGATTTGGGAGAGAATCCTTGCTACGATTTACTCCTCGACGCACATTAATCGCACGCTCCAGATTCCAAATTCTTTCACCGACAACTCTACCTTCCTCAGCAGTCATATCCATACCAGTAACTGCATTGAGATAGCCCACCTGAAGAACGTCAACATCATAGGGATCAAAAACGCCTTCAAGCATATGACAAGCTATGAGGGAATCTGTAAAGGTGGTCATGTGGTTAATCCTTGCCATATACTCTCCCTTTCCCTTGACAACGCGTCTATCCACAGTGCCTAGTCGTTCTAGGCTTCCGCGACCATCGTGATGACTGCCGCCTCGGGTGCCCGTTGCATAACCAACTGAGAGACCCTTCAGGCCCCGAGCAGAATGACCAGCAATCTCACAACCCTTGTTCTGTAGTGCAAACTTCGCAGATTCTTTGCCAATTCTCTGACTGGCCACATTTGTTCCATCAGCCAATATATCGCCTATACCCTTTCGTTCGCCCATCATCCGAACCAACGTCACTATGGCTTCCTGATTTCCCCAAGAGAGGTCAAGGTCGCCTGTATCCTTCTCAGTAAGAATGCCTCTCTCCCAGCACTCCATAGCAAACGCAATAGTCACTCCCGTCGAGATGGTATCTAGACCATAATCATTGCAGAGCTTGTTGGCTAGCATTACAGATTCCATAGATTCATTGTAACACATTGTTCCAAGCCCATACACTGTCTGGTACTCAGGACCCTTTGTGAATGTTCCCTTATAGGGACCTTGCCGGACATACGTGTATTTGCTGCATGCAATAGGGCATGCATGGCAAGCACGATGGCGGGCAAGAACATTATCAATCATATACTGGCCGCCTAGAAGCTCAGCTTTGTCAAAAGTCTCCTGTTGGCAGTTCCTTGTTGGTAAGACGCCAAACTTGTTGTTTGATATGGTGGTAGCCAAAGTACCATGCTTTGGCAAAATTTCACCTGTACCTGGATTGGACTTGATAAGTCTACTGAGCTCATCAACATACTGAAGACAATTTTCTATCGATGCCACCCTCACCGACCCAGTTCCTCTCACTGCTATCGCTTTGAGATTCTTGGATCCCAAAACAGCGCCTGATCCTCCACGGCCCGCAGCATTCACACCGAAGATAGTACTCGAAATTCGCGAGAGCTTCTCCCCTGCTGGGCCTATGACACCGATTTGAGCCTTGCTATCCCCAATTTCCTTTGCGAGCGTATCTTGGGCAGTACTTGTTTTCAGACCCCACAAGTGAGTAGCACGCCTAATCTCAGCTCTCTGATTCTTTATCCACAGATATGAAGGCTCTGCAGCTCTGCCAGATATAACAACACCATCATAACCAGCATACTTCAGTTCAGGTCCGAAACTTCCGCCAGCCGAGCTGTCGAAGAAGAGACCAGTGAGAGGAGAAATGGTATGAACATTAACTCGACCAGAACACGGCAATAGGGTTCCTGCTGCAGGCCCGGTCATGATAACATAGAGATTGTCCGGATCAAAAGGACTCACCTCAGGAGCAACTTCGTCATATATTATCTTGGCACCAAACCCGTTTCCTCCAACATACTTCGAGGCAAACTCATCGGTCACTTCATCCTCTGCGAACTTGCCATTCGTTAGGTTTACGCGTAGGATCTTGCCTGTATATCCGCCATACTTAGTCATTAGACTGGCCTCCTGCCAATGGGAGTAGAATCGCGATTCTATCGCCCTCATGGAGCACCACCTTACTGCTCTCATTCCAAGGTGAATCTTTGCCATTAATCAGAATCAGCAGATCCACATGCCGGCCGCTATTCTTGTCGGTAATGAGCGCGCTGAATTGGGCACCAGCAATCTCACAGAGAGAATTAAGAAATGTGTTTACGTTTGAACCCTCAGTGAGTTCTAGATGGACGTCTCTTTTGCCAGCGGCCGTTGCCAATATCCCGAAAAGCTCGGCTATAACTCTCATCTATTAATCCTCATCAAGATTTGCTGATTTCCAGCTTTTGGCAATCCGTAACGCGAATTCAGTCCTTCGTTCCTGAGGCGTAGTTGTTCGCTCAGTGAACATAAGCGCGCCATAGTTGCATGCTTCAACGCACTTTGGTCTGCCATTGCAGAGGTCGCATTTGTATGCCTTTCCTGATTCAAGATTCAAGTCAATAGCACCCCAAGGACACACTTCAGCGCACTGCCCACATCCGATACACTCATCGACATCTACAATATACGCATCAGTCTTATCTGACAATGATATTGCCTTTGTCGGACAGATCTCTTCGCAGGGCGCATTTGTGCACTGATGACATATCACTGGTACAGGTATCATAGGGAAGCCCACCTCTTCAATCCAGATTCTTGATAGACTTGGAATAAAGGCGCCTTCCTTCTCCAAGGAACATGCAAGCTCACACTTGTGACACGCTGTACAAAGGCTCTGCCTTACTCGGAGGGACATTTCACCACCTCTATGAGAACGGTCATACACCATACGAAAAACAATATAACTCTTGTCAAGTTATCCAATTCCATCTCGTACAGACTCATTTCTGTACAGATTCCATTATGTGACTTCGTAGGTGTTGGAAACAATGGTAAAAGTATTTGAAGAGAAGACGGCCTATTTTGAAGCCTTGTTTGAGAATGAGAATTTGGTCTGGATGGGACAGAACACGAACCATTACCCAGTATTTGGTGCAATACGGGATGCAATGATAGAATCCATAGAGTCTGAGGAATATCATAAGTATGCACCACCAATGGGGATCAGCGAACTCCGAGGATTGATTGCAAAGGACGTTGAAGCACCAGATGCAACAACATGGGTAACCGATGGAGCTACCGAAGGCCTGTACCAGATTACGCATACACTCCTCAAACCCGGTGATGGCTTTGTCACAACAGACCCGGGTTATATGATTACTGTGAATTTTGCAAAACATGCCGGTGCAATGATATCTGAAGCTCCAATCTACAATAAAGAAAACAGCTACAAAATGACAGAAGAGCAGCTAAAGGAGAGGATGAACCCAAATGTGAAACTGGTCTATCTGGTAGATCCCAACAATCCTCTTGGATGCGTTTACACCGAGTCAGAGATCAGGGCGTTCGTCGACATATGTGAGGACTACGGCGCATTGTTTGTACAGGATTGCACGTACCGGCATTTCGCTGACAAACACTTTCCTGCTCTGAGATACTCGCTTGAGAATGCCCTGATTGTGTACAGCTTCTCGAAGTTTGCAGGACTTGCCGGACTGAGAGTAGGAGGCGTGATTGGGGATGAGAGCATCATTGAAAAGCTCGTTCAGGCGCAAATCAACAACTTGGGAACCAATGTGGTTGCACAGCGAGCGGCATTAGCAGCCCTAAAGACAAAAGACCAGTGGTTTGGCAACTTCTTGCGAATGACTAGAGAGCATGCTGCAATCGTCAAGAAAACCGTAGATACGATTGATGGCGCCTATGTGACAGTATACCCCTCCAGCACTAACTTCATAGCGGTTGACATCAAAGGGACTGGGGTCCATCCAGCACAACTCTGTACGTATCTTCTTGATAATTCAGACTATTTCATACGGCAGGCAGGATATCAGTCAAAACTATATGCGGATAGATTTGTGAAGGTCAGCCTTTCAGTGCCTACGGATTCGATTCAGAAGTTTGTGGAGTACCTGCCAGAAGCACTAGAAAAGGCAAAAGGAGTGAAGACCACAAGGGCCCTCTATTAGGCGATGACCAATTCAGCACGCAACGATTCTCCAGTGAGATTTGGGCCTTTGTTGTAGGTGCATGCAAGGATAACATGGACATGGTCATCATCCTATCGGACGGACAAACCAAAAACAGTAGCACTGCTTCATGTTAGGCAGCTATCTAATAAAATAAAAGTAATTGAACAGATGCAGAATAGTGGAACAACTGACATATTTGGAGAAGGAATGGATACCATGTATGAGAGCTCAAAGCTTGACGAGCTAGATGTCGAGATTCTCAGGGAGTTACAGGAAGACTGTCGGACCCCACTGCAGGCTATTGCTGAGAAGGTTGGTGCGCCTACATCTACAGTACACTACCGTGTCAAAAGGCTGGAGAAGGAAGGAATCATTGATGGTTACTACGCGCACATCAATCCGGAAAAAGTTGGAATGGACTACCTGACGATTATCAAAGTGATGGCATCTTATGGTCCAAAATACTATGAAAGCGTCGGAGATTCACTTTCAAAGATTCCAGGAGTCTGGGCAGTCTACTATGTGCTGGGAGATCAAGATTTCTTTGTCTTAACTAGATCAAAGGACCGCACATCATTCATGGAGAGCCTTGACAGGATCATGAGTACCAAGGGCGTTGAACGAACTGCGACACAAGTTGTGGCAAAAGTGGTGGAGGAAGACCCGCGATTACAGATCTAACAAGTGCCACTTCTGTTTCTGCCAGAAACTGGTGAAGTATATGATAGATCCAGCCTAGTTCACCATTCATATACGACGCATATACTAGTGTAGCAAGCTGCTGGGAAGGAGCCAGCATGACAAAGAGGGCATCTATTGCATTATGGCTGGGCTTTAAGCTGTTTCTTCATGTCTTGGGGTATAAGCAAAATGAAATGAACAGACCAAGTTCATGTGTATGCAAATCAAAGGGAATAGCTATTGGTGGTCATAAAGCATTTCGCTCACGAGGCAAGGAGCTAGATATGCATAGCCTGTCAACCTTCAGTTTGGCCCGATGCAACGGTTCCGTTCAAACACGAATCTCTCCCTATGGAAAGACACTAGAATCGCTTTTGACAATCCTATTTCACCGAACCACTGCATCAGCATTTCAAGATTGATGCGACTTCGCACTGTGCTGCACTTGACAGTGAGATGGATAATCGGAGTTCATGCCAATGCAAATCGTGTGGTTTGCTAATCGCCCATGACGAGGTTCATAGATTCAGAGGCTGAGTCCAAGCTTTTCATCGGAACCAAATAGTGAAGAGCAAATCGCGGAAAACCATCCTTATATTGAACACGAATCTGGTTGACTCGCAAAGTGTCCATAATATTCAACTATTAGGTTGAATATGCATATTGGACCGACTAGGTTACGATGTGCCCGTATTGCGTCAGGATTTTAAGCTCTTCTTGTCTTCGTAACACGGCGTGTTAGAGTGAAGTGGGTTACTAGAAATCATGTACATGTGGATCGCGTTGCATGTC
>CAYPUO010000143.1:0-7107 GCA_964413775.1 uncultured archaeon | reverse complement strand
TCCCATACAGCAGTTTGGTTATCGTAGATGCCGGGATCAGCGAACTCAGCAAAGGTGTTAACAACTGTTCCGACCGGCACCGGATATCGAGGTGCGTATATGTTCCGGAGTTCGGGTGGTAGATTGACGACTGTGACGACTAGCGTATCTGTGCCAATACCGCCATCATCGTCTGTGACGGTCAGGGTGACGGTATAAACCCCGTTGTCGACATAGACATTTGTTGGTTCGAGAGTACCTGATGTGTTGTTGCCGTCTCCGAAATCCCATTCGATGGTGTGCGTGTCAAACCAGCCGGGATCGGTGAAATCGCCGACGAACTGGACCTGATCTCCTTCGTCCACCAGTTCATCAGCAGCTAAACTAACAACAGGAGCTACGTTATTCACGAGTATCTCGGTTTGATCTTCTTCGGTAAACGTGCCATCAAAGACCTGCAACGTGACAATGCCAACATGGTCGTCGCCGGGCCAGAGATACTTGACTGCATCCGCAGACCATCCGGAATCCCAAACAGCATCATTATCAGTATCCCATCGATAGTAGAGAGGGTCGCCATCCAGATCGTAGGACGCTGATGCATCTAGGATGATCGCTGAACCTTCGTTGCCCACGTGAGGACCGTTTACCTCGGCATAAGGTCCGTGTTCGACATGCACCACCAGACTGGAACTCTTCTCCAGGCCATTGTCCGTGATCACGGTTACTTGTCCTTCGTAGATTCCTAGTCCAGTTCCATCGGGAACAACGACAGTGATATTCCCAGATACGGTCGATCCAGCGCCTATACTTGTCTCACCGAGTTCGAACGATAGAGAAGACGAAGGCATCACATCGCCGTTTTCGCCAACAAGATCGCTTCACGTCACACTGAATCCACTTATGCCAACTTGACAGCCATACTCACCGATGTTGAAAGACGCCCTTTCGCTGCCCCCTACCGGACATGTGAGCTCCAATGTCGAAGGGCGAACCGCCAACATCGGCTCGTATCGAGGCGTATGATAGGCCGTGACGAAGAAGTCTTCCGGCTCGTCAAGTTGCTTGCCATACACCTTCACTGTATAGGTTTCACCATCAGGTTCGGGAACGCTGATCCACTCGAGATTGCAGTCCGGGCCCGAATAGGCAGCGCCCGGGATTTCAAGATCGACTGCTCCTGTCTCATAGTTCATGCCCACGTGGTGGTTGAGCGAATCATAGACGTGCAAGTCCATGTCGCTGTTGTTGTAGAAGAGGCTGTACACTATGTTGTAATGGTCAACAAGCGTTTCATGGCGTACTTCCGCCCATTGTCCTTCTGCAATCCACTCTGTCAGTACCGACTCACACGGGTAGCAGCTTGTTCTGTCACAGCATAGCGCCTCATCGCACATGACTACTTCCGGGCCGATCGATGCCCATACTGCTACCTGGTAGTCCGTCCAGTTGTCCCACGATTCCGGAGGGAACACCTCACACCTAATTGACTCTCTTTGCTTGACACCTGCAGGGATAGTGACAAATCCGTCTGTACTTGATATTGCCACCACCGATCTCGCCCCACTATCACCTGTTGGAGGGCCGTAGACCTCTGCGTAAATGCTTGCCTTCACGTCAGCATCGCTGTGATTTTTAATCCCCACAGACAGGTCAATACAATCCAGCCCCTCGTTGGGGCAGTCATAGTAAGGTACCCAGTCACCATCAATTGTCACGTCGCCGGAGTGAACGTACCTCTCTGGATTCTCAATCGCTCCCAGGATGTAGTCATTGAGGCAGTTGTCAAAAGCTGTCTTTGTTATTGCCATATCTACCGGAAGTCTCAACACAGCATCGGCAGCGTAGAAAGCAAGAAGCTCTTCCATCGCCAACTCCTGGATATCCAAGATTGCAGAGGTCCCTACTGACAAGGCCCACAGGGTGAGATCCACGAAAAACGCACCCACGAGCCCCGTTCCAATGAGGACAGCGACAGCTAACTTCGTGAGTGCTGCGCCGCCTTTCATAGGGGAAGATATCATCGCGAAGGCTCTGTGCCCTTCTCTTGTCCCCTTCAACTTCTCGGCTGTACTACTGGCTGCGTAAAGCAGCTGGGCCATATCGCCGGATGGCAGGAACTTGCACGCTTCGTTTCCGACGAATACGGGTATCCTTGCTTCTTTCTCCATTGATGTGTCTATGGCCCTGTGAAGCAGGCCTATGTAGTCCATCACTTCGGTCATCGGGTAGTTAGACGGCAGGGGATCGGGAAACGCTGCGACGAATGACTGGAATTCGTCTTGTATGAGGTGTTGGACGGCATCTGCGAACAGGAAGGATGATTCACCTAGATCATCATGATGTCCCCCCTGGACTTCCAAGCCGCTGAAAGCATTCTCGAACTGATCGCGAAGATAGGTCATCCAGGCATCGCTGTCCTTTTCATAGTGTCTGCAAACCAGTCCTGTCTTCAAACTGGTCCACTGAAAACCATACACGAGATTGTTGAAGCCGCTGTTCGTCGCATCACCAACAGCGATGCAGTCTACTGTTCCCTCGTTTGGATGGAAGACGCCGTAGTATTCATTGGGGTCATCCGGATCCTTTATGAATTTCTTCTCACTCGAACTGTATCGATATGGTACGATCCAGTGATCTATTGATAGTATGCCAACGGTCTGGAGGACCAGTTCGTTCTTGCCATCCGTGTCGACATCGGCAACCACCATTTGTAGAATGTCGGATTCATTCAGCAGAGCTTGCTCGTCCTTGACGAGTTTGGACGTCGAGAGGTTGTAGTTGTAGAGGACCACCCAGTGGTCGCTGAGGAGTCCGAATGTGTGAAGAACAAGTTCATTGCTTCCATCATTATCAGCATCAGCCACGATCATATGCCGAATCTCGGACTCTTTTAGCAGAGCCTGCTCGTCCTTGATGAACCCATGCTTGGAGGAGCTGTAGTTGTAGAGGACTACCCAGTGCCCCTTGCCAAATGAGTATGTGTGAAGAACAAGCTCGTTGCTCCCGTCGTTGTCAACGTCAGCCACGACCATATGTTGAATCTCCGATTCTTTCAGCAGAGCCTGTTCATCTTTCACCCATGTCTTACCCGCGTTGTCGTATTCGTAGATCACCACCCAGTGGCCACCTCTCCACCCACCATAGGTGTGGAGCACCAACTCGTTGCGTTCGTCGTTGTCGACATCCGCAACCGCCATGTGCCTGATCTCGCCTCCTTCGTCAAGCTTCGGTATGTCCTTGTCATATTCAAATGTCTCGCCATTGTACTCCAGGACATGGATTCGGTGAGGATCCCAGCCGTTCTTGGTGTGAACGACTATCTCGTTCTTGCCATCATTGTCAACGTCAGCCACGCACATGTGGCGCATACCATACGGCTCATAAAACTGCGCCCCTTCCTCTTCCACGAACCAGCCATCGCTATATCGGTACAGCTCAACGTGGTCCTGGTCAAAGAGATTTGGGTTGAACAAATCTCCATCTAGACCATAGGTGTGCAGGATCAGCTCGTTGCCGTCAACGCCATCGATGTCAGCAATGAATATCTCTCTGACGACATCCTCTTCGTCAAGTTTCACCGGGGCGACATCGATATCAGACCAGATACCGAGAGCCAACAGGTCTAATGCCTGCTTTTCCGGATAATCCTTGATGAAGCTCTGGATTGCTGCTGCAGCTTCCTTCTTCAGACCGAGCATGCAGAGCGCCTCGATAGGGTCTTCGATAGCCCCATTTGCCAGATTGATCATATCAGCAGCTGCCTCTATGGTCGCGATCCACGTATACCAGTCCAGCTCTGCCCATAGATTTGTTCCCGCAATGGCGTTGACCTCGACCGCCTTGTAGTAGTCATCCAGCATCTTGTCCAACACCTTGTCCCTAAGGCTTTCCACGGCCGAGATCAGGCTATCCCGGTCGGGTGGCAGACCATAGAACACAATCACTCCCCGCGCCTCAAGCGCTGGAATGTGCACGCTGAAGGCATCATAACCTAGGGGATTTCTGTACAGGTTAATGTAATCCTGCTCTTGTAGTCCCTCATTCTCACAAAGCGGCGATATGTCACGAATCTGATTGAGTTCCAATCCAAGATACTTGATATTGACCAGTCCGCCTAGCGGTGATAAATCTGCAATCTGGTTGGCGAAAAGGTATAGTCGCCTGAGATTCACAAGATTACTAAGAGGCTCGATATTGTCCAATTCACAGTTGCGAAGCCGTAACTCTTCCAGCTTCGATAGCGCTGCAAGTGGGCTGAGGTCAGCGAGACCATGATTCGAATCCAACCTAAGTGACTCAAGATTGGTGCAGTGTTCCAAGCCTGACAGGTCACTAATACCTCTATCACTGGCTTCCAGTTCCGTGAGGCCGTCAAGGTCGCTCTGGCAGATATCTCCAGAAGGCTTCCCTATAGCTTCCCGTATTGCTTCCTCAAGGTTTGGATCAGGTATATCCACCGTATTGCATGTAGGGGGTAAATCTTGGAGCGCTAGCTCGTGTATCTCGGACACAGAAAGAGCACGGTCATATATGCGGACATCGTCGATGGTGCCATCGAAGTACTCACCGCGATTCTTGAGCGCACCGATAGTCAGATTGGCATCATTGCCCTTTGGGACGATTACGTCATCCGGGTCGATAAGATTTTCATAGCGGTCATATATCCCGGTGCCGGACACTATCAGATCACCATTCATATATATACTGAGCGAACTGCCATCGTATACCGCCGCAACATGGCTCCATGAACCAATGGCCACCGGTGTAGTAGCTACAACCTGACTGAAATTGTTCACATTGCCGATGGTGAAGCGGAGACACCCGTCCAATGGTTTTATCCACAGCTCATAGTTGGCGTCCGCTGCCCCTAAACCAGTTGCATAGTCCCGCTTCTCAACAATATCGAAGTATCTGCCTCCCATTGCATCCGGTTTAATCCATGCTGCAAGTGTTAGTGGCCCTTCAATATCCAAGTCACTGGAGTCAGGGATTTCGACATAATCGTTATTCCCGTCGAACTCTAATCCGCCATCTATGCGCCCGGTAGTCCAAGTTGGGCTGTTTACCAGAGTTCCATCGTTCTCTCTTGCGGAATCAAAGGCTATTGCACCAGAGCCTTCATCTAACTTCCAGTAACCAACCAAAGCAGGATCCTGAGCGAAGCTAACCACCGGATGCTGAGACAGCTCTACGCCATCTGCCACTGCGGTAATAGTGGCTTCTCCTCCTACTGTAGACGCAATCTTGCACTTGAACACGCCATCGCCGTCGCTCGTTCCATCCTCGTACCCCGGAGCCGGACTGATGGCATCTTCAGGCCGGTTCGTACTCACCTCCACGGCGCGTCCATCTGTGATCAGCGCCCCGCTGTTGTCTCTGAGTGTGACAGTTATGGTAGCAGTTGAGGTGCCATCGGCAGGGACGGATGTGGGATCTACTGTAACTGTTGATTGATCTGGGTCTACTAGTGATGGCGGTTCGTTAAAAGTAGGCGCAATTGAATCCTGACTCCATACACAGTCACCATGACTAACAACAGCATATTCTATGAGGTTTTGCGAGGGTGCATCCATTGAGTCAATTACATCTGAAGAAGCCTTGATTAAATCCTGACTCCATACACAGTCACCATGACTAACAACTGCGAACTCATTGAGGTTTTGGGAGGGCGCATCTGTTGAGTCAATTACATCTGAAGAAGCCTTGATTAAATCCTGACTCCATACACTGTCCGCATCTGAAACCACAGCATCTTGAGCTATTGCACTCAATGGCAGCTGCAATACCAATACAGCTACAACCAGTATCATATAACATAATTTATCAAGCACTTCGGTTGGTCGTCTTCGTTTCATTTTCTCAATACTAGTTACCGTATATTAAAAGAGTAGCCAAACCCCCATTTCCTGCACCCCCCCACGAGTAATTAAAGTAATCGAGACTTAGGACAACATGACTAGCAATATTAGGTATGAAATGCGAAGAATCATATTTACCATAGAGATAGCAACCACCTAACTCTTCTTGATTTAATATATAATCTCCGTTAACACTTAGGCTCATTAGCTTAACATCACTAGTTCGGTACAATGAGTAAGAAGCTTCATAGATGGTCCCTGGAACTGAAACATGGAAATCATTTGAATGAAGCACATAACCATCAGCTGTATCTACTACAAGGGTCATTTTATTTGCTTCGGGAAATCCAAAATGATAATACTGAAGGTCTGATGAATAAGTTGCACCTATACTGGTGCATATAATATCTATAGCTTCTTTAAGAGTTGTAATTTCAGGTGTGGCAGTAACTGCATGTGGAGGAGTGCTACTTTTATAACTTGTCCATTGTGTAATCCTGCTACTCTCTTCAGTTCTTAAATAATAGGCAATAATCCAGCCATCCAAGCCAGTATACACATGAGGGTAATTGAACCAGTCTGCACCTCCACCAGAGCGACCACCATGATTTGCAATCCTTACGGTTCCTATGACAAAAGTCTCATCAGAGACATCAAGACCATAATACGCATCACCAAGAGTAGAAATATCCATACTTGCGACATCGTCCACTTGCACATAAACGGCTATTCCAGCCTCATCGATAGGAAACGTGGGAGATGTTTGTGCTTTCACTAATGGAACAGAAAACATGTCACTAATGTTTGATTCTGGAGAGTTATCAGAAGGCCAATAGTTTATACCTAAATAGGAAACACTAAATAAAATAACGATCGTAATTGTGGAAAATATTAGTCTCTTCATGCTCGTCTCCTTCATACGAAATTGCGTAGGTATTAGATTTCACTCTCTGTTTGATATAAAAAAGGAAGACGCCTGTAAGCGTACCCACCACCGGCGTCCCATGTCGTCTGCAAAATATCGAAACTAGTTTGCGAGTATTATATTAGGATATACAGCATATTTCAAGGTTTTATTGATCTGACTTATCTTAACTTATCCTCCCAATCTTCCCTTTTCATATCCATACTGCACCATTAGCACCACATATCCATTGACATCACACTCGCAAAGCTATAATATCCGCGCAAAACAAGGGGGTGGATTGTGCAAGCGTACTGTATGAAGTGCCGCAAGAAGGTGGAGATAAAGAACCCGCAGCAGATA
>CAYPUO010000142.1:0-7122 GCA_964413775.1 uncultured archaeon | reverse complement strand
GAGCTAATCTCGTCAAGAGGCATCGAGAAACAACCTCGGAGAATCAGAATCCTAGCGACCAAGAAAGATGAGAATCTTGTGCGCGTATATCTTGCGGAGGGATAGTCAACGACGGTCGCCCGGACGAACTTCGAGGGCGATATCAATGTGGGAGCATTCGGGGTTATTAGTGACCGCTTCATGTTTATCAGCCCGAATATGTCAGAGAAGGGGCTGAATGTCCTTGAACGCACCTTTAACCTTCCGCTTACTCAGTCGACCATTGCAACAATGGACGCTGTTGGACTGGTAGCAGCAGGCAACTCAAATGGTATTCTCGTTCCTTACATCACGACTGACGAAGAACTTGAGGCCATAGAAAGGAGCTCGGAAGTCAGGGTTGACTGGATAGATAACAAGATGACCGCTCTAGGGAACATCATCCTGGCAAATGATCATGGTGCACTGTGCCATCCTGACTTTGACCAGAAGACGCGTAGGAAGATTGCGGATGTCCTTGGTGTTGAGGTGGTCCCGGGAACAATTGCGAAGCTGCCTATTGTAGGAGCCAACTCGATTGTGACCAACAATGGGGCAATAGTCCATCCAATGGCTACTGCTGAAGAGATTGAATTGCTAGCACAGCTGTTAAAAGTAGAGGTCGAAGTTGGTACAGTGAACAGAGGCAGCCCCTATACAAGCCTCGGAGTGCTGGCAAATACAGATGGTATGATTGCAGGCTCTGAAACAACGGGAGTCGAACTTGCACATATCTCACAAATACTAGGGTTTGTATGAAGAAGGTGAAAGAGAGATGAGTTCCAAGGTATGGAGAGTATCTGGCGAGTATACAAAGAGAAAGCGAAGTTTTCCATTTACTAAAGAGATTCTGGCGGACACAGAGTCGCATGTGAAGGAGAAGATCCTATCCGAGATTGGCAGCAGGCATAGAGTCAACAGGAGGCATATTAGCTTCACACAGATCACGGAGATAAAGCCAGAGGAACTGACAAGTCTAGAACTTAGACGCAAATTAGGTGTGGAGAGCGAAATCTAATGTCTGACGACTCCATGCAGAAGCTCTATGTTCAACAAAAGCTCCTAGAGGAGCATATTCCTGAACTTGAGTCTAGCATATCATTGCTGCAGGATGCCGTCGCAAGCTACGTTTCAGGAAAACAAGTACTTGAAGAGCTTGCCAAGAGGCATGCTGATGAACCTATACTGATTGACATTGGTGGTAGAATCAATGTTTCGGCTAAGATTGTGACCACGGACAAGGTCCTGGTGAGCTTAGGCAGTGGAGTCCGAGTGGAAAAGTCGCTCGAAGAGGCCAAGAGTATTCTGGAAAAGAAGATTGAGGAACTCAACGCCCATCTTGCTAAGTACAGAGAGGAGTATGAGAAGAGCGTCAGACAGTACTCATTGATAAGAGAGACACAAGAGAGAGCTCAGGCCCAGACTACTGCACCTCAGAAGGAAGGGACAGGAGAGTAGTCTTGTGTTCGAGAAGCTTCGCGGAGCACTCGACGTCGCCATAACCAAACTAACAACAAAAGAACTGACTGAGAAGAACATGGCGAGTGCCGTGTGGGACCTACAACTTGTCCTGATTCAGAACGATGTTGCGGTGGAGGTTGCAGAACATATATGCGACCTGACCAAGGCAAAGGTGCTTGGAAGCAGGACTGGCAGGCTGGAGAGTGCGGGCAGACTCTTCAGGGAGTACCTGCTGGAGTCAGTACTCGAGGTACTGACACCCGAAAAGCCCCTTGACCTGCTAGAATTCATTGCAGGAAGAAAATCAAGGGGAGAAACAACAACAATCATGCTAGTGGGGGTAAATGGTACTGGAAAGACTACGACACTTGCAAAGATTGGCCATCTCTTGAAGGACAGTGGATGTAGTGTCATCATAGCTGCAGCAGACACGTACAGAGCAGGCAGTATTGAGCAGCTCCAGAAGCATGCAGACAGTCTTGGAATTAGAGTCATAAAGCAGGACTACGGCTCTGATGCAGCTGCTGTTGCCTTCGATGCTGTTGCACATGCTAAGGCAAAACACATCGATGTTGTCCTAATAGACACGGCAGGAAGGATGCAGAGTAACAAGAACCTGATTAACGAAATGAAGAAGATTGCACGAGTGGCAGAACCTGATCTCAAGATCTTCATAGGAGATGCCCTCGCAGGAAACGATGTCCTCTCCCAAGCTAAGGAGTTCCACGAAGCAATTGAGATTGACGGCGCTATTCTCACCAAGGTGGATGCAGACCCTTCGGGCGGTGCTGCGCTTTCAATCACCTACGTGACTGGGCGACCGATAGTCTACATTGGCACAGGTCAGACCCATGCCGACCTCAAGAAATTCGAGCCGGAGTGGTTTGCTAGGCGGCTCGTGGCTGGCTGAGCACAACGGCACTCTTATTACTGAGTTGAAGACAGCAGAGAATACATCCAGAGGTGGCTGTCTTGGGCCTAAAAGGAAGAAGCTTCATCGACTTATCTGATTTTGAACGATATGAATTGAGGAGTATATTGGATACAGGACACGAACTCAAGCTGAAACAGAAACGAGGCGAGCCGCATGAGCTGTTGAAGGGAAAGTCGCTCGCTATGATCTTCATGAAGTCATCCACTCGTACACGGGTGTCTTTTGAGGTTGGAATGACGCAGCTGGGCGGACACGCACTCTACTTGGAAACAGGTGGGACACAGCTTGGCCGTGGGGAAACCATCAGTGACACTGCGCAGGTGCTGAGCAGGTACGTCGATGGCATTATGGCACGCGTATATGGACACGATGAGATTACAGACTTGGCAAGACATGCTAGTGTCCCTGTGATTAACGGGCTCTCAGACCTGCTGCATCCCTGTCAGATAATGGCTGACATGATGACAATAGAAGAGCACAAAGGTAGTCTGGAGGGACTCAAGATTGCATATGTTGGCGACTCCAATAATGTCAGTAATTCGATTATGCAGGGCTGCACAATCATGGGTATGGATGTGACCATTGGGTCGCCCAAGGGGTACACTCCTGTTGAAGCCATCATGAAGAAAGCAACTGCCCTGAGCAAGAAATACAAGACATCTTTAGAAGCATCCAATGACCCCAAGGAGGCGGTCAAGAATGCGGATGTCATCTATACTGATACATTCTTCAGCATGGGACAAGAACGCAGCAAAGAGAAAGAAGATGCCTTGATGCCATTTCAAGTGAACCGTTCTCTTGTTGAAACGGCAAAGGATAATGTAATCGTGATGCACTGTCTTCCCGCACACAGAGATGAGGAACTCACAAGCGACATTATGGATGACCCACGTTATTCCGTAGTCTTTGACCAAGCTGAGAACAGGCTACATGCTCAGAAAGGAATCATGGCCTTGATTGTCTAGGTGAAGATAGTTTGTCTGTAGAGGTTGTTTCCATTGGCAGGATAAACATAGACATCATCATGAATGTCAAGAAACTACCTAGTGCAAATGAACATGTGTTTAGTGAGCAGTCAAGTTTCAGATTTGGGGGGTCAGCAGCCAACTTTGCAGCCCAGTCAACCAGACTTGGCATGAAGACGGGACTGATAAGTTGCATTGGAAATGACCTGTATGGTCAGCTGGCACTGAAAAACCTACAAGATATTGGTGTTGACACCAAATCGGTGCTAGTGCTAGACCACAAACCTACAGGGCTGTTCTTTTTGGCAAAGACACCAAGCGGTGACAACGTGGTGTTTGCTGAGCCGGGAGCAAATAGATTCTTAGAGAAGCATGTTCTTGATGAAGAATATCTCAATCGCGTAACGACCATGCATGTTGCAGGGGGATATCCTCTCTTAATGGAGCGCATTATTCAATTCGCTACTATACAGGGCATGATTGTATCTGTTGACCCAGGAAGAGCTGCGAATGACGTCGACTTCAGCAGCATCCTAAGGCGAATAGACCTGCTCTTTGTCAACCACTCAGAACTCAAGAACTACTTCAATATCGATATTAATGAGAAGGCCCTCCGAAAGTTCGCCAAGACCTTCCCTGGTGTCTTAATTGTGAAGATGGGAGAGAAGGGTGCTATCGCAACGGACGGATTCGAATACGTCACCTCACCTATCTTTGAGGTCCCTGTAGCAGACACGCTTGGGGCGGGAGACTCTTTTGCCGCAGGATTTGTCACCGCATGGACACGCTGTGAAAAGATTGAGCGAGCCCTGACGTTTGCGAATGCAGTTGCCTCGCAGACGATTACTGCAGATGGGGCCCAGAATGGGCAACCTGACTTACAGCGGGTGGCAAGTCTGCTTAGGGACCATGACATCGATATCCATGAAATCCTTGTGACCTTCAAAGGGAAAAAGAAAAGGTAGTTTTGACCCCTCCCATGTATTACCTTGGTAGTATTGGAGTTTTTGTTAGTATAATACTCACATGAGATGTCAATATACTAGAAGGTGTCGAAAATTCATCCTTTGCTAGAAGAAGTCCTGAAGAACCCTGCAGGACCTAAACGAGCCCAAACAGGCCCTAAGTCAAGAACAACAAAGCAAACCGGGATATCAGACGACGAGCTTGCTGATTTACTGGAGTCCGTTAGTGCACGGATTCTTGTGGTTGGAGTTGGTGGTGCTGGTAACAATGCGATAACGCGCCTTATGGAAGTCGGAGTTGAAGGTGCAGAAACACTCGCGATGAATACTGATGCACAGGACCTCTATTTCTGCAACGCACAGCACAAACTCCTCTTGGGAAAGGAGACTTGTGGAGGGCTAGGGGCCGGTAATGACCCCGATATAGGTGAATCAGCTGCATTGGAAACCTACGACACCATAAAGGATGTTGTGAAGGCAGACTTGGTCTTTATTACTGCCGGCATGGGAGGCGGTACTGGTACAGGAGCAGCAGCCCATGTGGCAAAGGCCGCAAAGGAGAATGGCGCCCTGACTGTGGCAATTGTATGCCTACCGTTCGAAGTGGAAGGGGCTACAAGAAAGAAGAATGCTCGCCGTGGCCTAAAGGCCCTAATGGAACACGTTGACACACTGATTGCAATCCCAAATGAAAAGCTCCTAGAGATTGCACCAGACCTATCGATGCCAGAAGCTTTCATGGTGGCAGACGAAGTGCTTGTCCGTGCTGTCAAGGGCATTGCCGAGCTTATCTCCAAACCGGGCCTTGTCAATCTTGACTTTGCAGATGTAAGGACTACTATGAAGAATGGTGGCGTGTCGATAATCGCGCTAGGTGAGGGACAAGGGAAAGATCGAGCCGAAGAGGCGGTCTACAATGCCCTGAGAAACCCACTAATTGATGTTTCAATTGAGAATACTCGTAACATCCTCGTTAACGTGAGCGGCAGCTCGGACCTCCAGCTCGTAGAAGCAAAGAGAGTTGTCGAGCTAGTAACCGAACAGGCAAATCCCGATGCAGAAGTCATCTATGGAGCCCTCATCGTCCCTGAGCTAGAAGACAGGCTACGGGTTACTATCATTGCATCTGGAGTGACCTCGCCGTATGTCTTCGATGCCACAAGCGAGTCCGTATCCCCACTAGTAGATGACCTGAAGACAGACCTGGGAATAGTACGGCTCAGTTAGTACATCTTTGGTTGCTCAGCAAGGGTTAAAAGCGGACCTTCGCAGAGTCCATTTCAATTGAAGAACTGCTCATGTATCAGTTCAACGTAGGACGTGTTCCATCAATGGGAATAAGCAGTTTCATTAAAGAAAGCAGGCGCATCCTGAAATTGTCCACCAAGCCTTCCAGAAGCGAGATGTGGATGAGCACTAAGGTCAGTCTGCTGGCAATGTTTGCCGTTGGAATGCTAAGCTTCATCGTCCAGATCCTGATGACGATTATAACTGGTGGATGGGGCACGACCACGGCAACAACGTAGAACCCCTATATACTCGGAGGCCTATTGTTGCAGTCGAAGACCAGCATATATGCAGTTAGAACAACTATTGGACAAGAACGTGGTGTCACAGATCTTATCACTACCGCCGTAGTCGGTGAGGAAGATATCTGGCAGTGTCCTTGGTGCAGAGAGGAGTTTCCCACGGAGAAGGACACAAAGACACACATGAAAGGCTGCAAGAAGGCAAAGAAGACCGGAGAACCCAAGCTCCTATCAAGGAATCAACTACTTGGAAGAGTGAAGGCAGTCCTCATCCCTGAGACATTACGAGGATATGTCTTCCTTGAAACCCTTGAGTTCCGAGATGTAGAGATTGCTATATCGGGAGTGCCGCATGTTCGCGGTAGAGTTGGTGGAAAGGTTTCGTTTGAAGAGATTGACAAGTTCCTTGTACCGCCACCTGCCGCAGAGGGACTAGGTACTGGAGATGTCGTTGAACTCACATCCGGACCGTTTAAGGGTGAGAAAGCTCGGATTACAAGAGTAGACACTGCTAAAGAAGAACTCATTGTGGAGCTCCTTGACAGCCCACACACGATTCCCCTCAGGACTCATGCGGACTTTGTGAAGATAGTTGAGAAGGCCAAGAAAGAAGAAGTTGTCGAAGAGGCTGAAGAAGAGGAGGAAGAACTCAAAGGTGCCTTTGATGAAGATGAGGACGAACTTGGTGAGGAGGACTCCTTCTGGTCGCAGGAGTAGCTCTCAGACCTTCTGACCTATTGTGATTGTACGACTCCCAACTTCCTGTTCATGTATGTGAGAGAGCTGTTCTTCAGATGCATTGCCAAGCATTTCGAAATACTCAAACAATGTCTTGTATGCGGCTTCAATCCTGGACTTCGCCATCCCTGATTCGATGAGCCCTTGAGTGACCATTTCTCTCTGAGACCGGTACAGCTCCGTGCGCCTCTGAATCCACACCTTTCGTTCATGGTAGTCAAACCGTGCATCAGAGAGTGTGAATACTGAACACCAGCCATGGCTTTGTATATTGGCCAGCCCGACCTCATCAAAGTACTCAGGATAGACGCTGAGATAGGGATTCTGTCTGTCAGGCGGCATCATCAGCTCTTGCCGCTTCATAGATAGGTTCACTGTATATTGCCAGAGCGTGTCAACAGCGTCCTTCACTCTTTCATCAGGATAGATTGTCCTAGAGCCCAACACTGGTTCAATACATACAACATGTCCGCCCTGCCGGCCTGTCCTCGCCAGCTGCCTGGTTGCCTCCA
>CAYPUO010000141.1:0-7147 GCA_964413775.1 uncultured archaeon | reverse complement strand
CCTTCAGGGACATAGAAGGGATTGTCCCTGTACGGAGCCGTCATCTCATCCCCAGCAGAGAAGACTCGCATCTCAGGAATTGCACCACACAAGATACGGGCATCGGACTTGACTACTTCGATACACAGGCTCGGGATGCCCTTCTTCCACGCATCGATGACAATCCTATTCCTCGTGGTGCTCTTCCCGCTCCCGGTTGCGCCTAGAATTGCAACATGCTTCCTGAGGAGGGAGAGAGGCAGTGACTCGACGCCACCCAAAAAGACCTCTCCTTGGCGGAATGCCTTGCCAAGGAAGACCTCATTGACTACTTCAATGTCAGCCGCTTCATTCCTATCAACGTATCTCGTGCTATCACTCAGGAACGAGCTGGGGGACTTCACTCGAAGACCGATATCAACAGATGGAATCTGATAGTACACTGCAGCCTCAGAGGGAAGAAGAAAGGTGGACTTCGCTTTCTTCCCAAGCTGCATTGCATCCTCAAGCATTGCTTGTGCTCTTTGCCCAGTAAGATACCTGACCTTGAGTTCCTCGTCCTTGCTCTGCTCAGATATGGTTGCAAGCAGCGATGCTGCTGCATTTCGAAGGTGCATTTCTGCATCATTTGAGCCCCAGAAGGCAATAATGGCTCTACACCTCACACCACGTGAAGCATTTAGCCTTTTGAATGCAGATTCGTGTTTCTTCGACTTGCGGAGGGCATCTGCATCAATCCTTGTAATAGAGTCCTGTTTCCCGAGGAATCCCTGAATAACCTCTTGCCGTTGGCTTTTAGATAATGATGATTCGTAACGCTTCTTTGCAAGGTACCTTCTGGATTTGCTGGGCTTCGAAGGGGCACACCAGACCTGGAATAGACTGTAGTGCCGATACTTGGACATAATCAGCGATAGTTCATTCATTGCGGCTGCATTCCTCTTCGGAACACCTGAGATAATTGCCACAGCGGGAGGACTCTCGAACTGGATTATCGAGCTTGCAGATTGATTCGAAAACTCAATCTCTGGAAAGTTGGCGGAAAGTATCGCGCTCATGCTCTCGAAGCTACTAGTCTTGTTCTCTGTAAGAAACATGATTGCAGGATGACCATCGGAAATCTGGATTCTGTACCCACTGGAGATACTCAGTTGAGTCAAAGATGTGATGACTCTCTCAAATCTATCGATATGTGTTCCAAGTAATGAACTCGCTTTTCTGATTTCCTGGTTTTCGTAGCATTGAAGATAGCTTCTCGGAATGGCGATTGTTGCAAGTGCCCTGAGAGTATCGTTTGTTGAGGTATTAGCCATTCAATGACCCAGAAGTATGTGAGATTATTTGCTAAAGAACTCCTCAATTATAGACAAACAGAATACAGTACAGTATTTCCAGAGTCACCGTTATCTGCACAAATGAGAGAGGCAAATTAGGAGTTTCCAAAGGAAGGGGATACTTGGGTCGTTGCTGTGTTCGTTCGATGCACTGTTCTGTACGCGGAATACGATCACAACAGCCATTGAACGTATATATATCCATAAGTCTATTGCCAGAATGTGCCAATATTACGCTATAGACTTAAGAAACACTTAAATATTAATCTACCCGCAATATATATCAGTGATTCAAATTGAGCGGCAAAGAAAAGCTAGGAAAAGAAGTCGGACTTGCACGAGTCGCATGCCCGACTTCAAGTTATAGCTTGACTGTTCAGGCAGTTCGAGCGTTATATGTAATAAAGAAGGCCAAGTACAAGGATCTTTCCACATCTGTTGGGGTGCACCCAGCCAATGTGAGCAAGGCATTGAGTACAGCAGCAGACATCGGTTTTGCTAGCAGCGTGAAGGGTGAGAGAGGTGTTTACACATTAACTGATGCGGGTAAGAACTTCGCCCAAGCCCTAGATATTAGCAGAGAAGATGAAGCAAGAGAAATACTTCGTGCTACAATAATGCAAAATCCGAGATGGGCAACCATAGTTGAAATGCTGAAGGCGGCTTATGGTAGACCAGTTAGGCCTTTGGATATTGCTGCCGATGTCGAAAGGAAGTTGGGAAAAACATGGACTCCAAATGCCAGAAGTGACATTGCCTCTAACATAAAGACCATCCTGGAAGAAGCAGGAATCGCAACACTTGAAGGCGATGGACTAGTATTTACACAATCTGAAAAATTCCTTGGGAACAAAAATGTCGATGCTGAATTACCACAAATTGGCGACTTAGTAAGCAGACCAAGTTATCCTAAGGACACCGGAGATTATGAGGAACTTGTCACCTCACACTATCAAATACGTGTAAGAATGGACGAGAATAGCATTGAGAAACTTGCACGGCAATTGAAACAAGGAAGCATTGTTTCTCAGTGGCTCGAGGATTGCTTGACTGAAGTCGCTAATACGGAAAAACCAGCAGATGATGACGAGGAGGACAGGTAAGGATGACTGAAAGGACTAAATCAAGCATCGCAATTCCTCACGTGTCGCTTGAAGCTGCAAAGAAAGCAGTCATGGCATTATATGCATTCAAGAAACCAGGTTCCGCGAAGGACCTAACTGAGATGGCAGGTATAAACAAGACAAATACAAGCAAAGCACTGAGTGTTGCTAGAAGCTTGGGATTTGTTACAGAGATTGATAGAGGAGTCTATGACCTAACTGACGGAGGAAAACAACTTGCACAAGCCCTTGGGTATAATAAGGAAGAACAAGCTGAAAGCATCATCAGAAATGCCATAATGACAAGAAGTGAATGGGAAGAGGTCATTGCATTCGTCAGAACATGTGTAAGCGAACCTAAAGACCCCTTGGATTTGGTCCAGCATATTGAGTTCAGATTGGATAAGAACTGGACAAAGAGCATGCGGAATAGCCTAGCCAGCACGTATAAATCTGTGCTAATTGGGGCGGGGTTGATTGATCCCTCTGATGCAATGATTGTTCCGCTGCTTGATTTCGAATCACTAGGAATCTCTGATGATAATACTCAGATAATTCCCGAAACAAAAGCTCCTTCTGGAGCAGCAATTCAAGATGAATCCGAGTACATAACATTTGAAATGCCCAATCTCTTCATATTGAGGATAAAAGCAAAACAAAAAGCATTACTCTATCTTAGGAGTCAAGTTGTTGATACAAGTCCAATTGCTTCTTGGATTGATGCGTCCCTAATGATGATAGAGGACGAAGATTCATAGCGCGAAGCGACCAAGCAAGGGAGATTGGCGTCATGGCACGGGAAATTCTGGGTAACGAGCACTTGCCGTACAGACAAGAGAAGCAGATGTAGTTCCAGATTCTTCAGGGGAGCGTAATGCTCCCTCACTCTCTCTTCCATACCCGTTAGACTGATTAGACACGGTGTTTGCAGACGCACACTGGATGCTAGAGTTTGTGTATAGAGGGTAGAATGAATGTACAAAAGGCGAGAAAACAAGAACCTCGGAAAAGGAGAGGTGACTATATGTCGTTGAGCAAGGCCTTAGATGATATTCGCGTTTTCCAAATGCTATCTGGTGAAAGCAAAGATGTAGTCAGAAATTTGTTTGATGAAATAGGGCCATTATTAGACCAGATTAGAGAGATGTTTCCTGACTACACGCCACACGGATTGCAGCATGTCATTGATTAATCAGAAATCTGGATCGTATTCTTGAGCCGGTCATCACTGGCTTGAAGGAAGTACAGCTTTTTTGTCTGATTCTAGCAGCTATTGTTCATGATGTAGGAATGATACACAGATTATTCCCTGATGATGACTGGGAGCCAAATGAGGAATCTAGAAATAAGATTAGGAAAATACATCATATTAGATCACAGAGATTTGTAGAAGAAACTTTGAACATTGATATCGAATCGCATGTAAGAACATCTGTTGGTGTAATAGCAAAGGGTCATAGAGAGGTGAACTTGCGAGCAGAGGAATATACGAATCCTATTGGTGAAGTTGAGAACCTCGATTTGCTATCTGCATCACTTCGACTGGCAGACGAACTCGATTTTGCGTATGGAAGAATTGAATTCTTGGATTTGTTTCTTAGACCGTCCGTATTTCTATCGAAAATGCAGAGTGAATCCATTGCCTACTGGAAATCCCATATGGTGCTTAAAGATTGGAAAATTGATTGGGAGGAAAGGTGTCTTATCGTTTCCGGCACTGTTTGCGACTTGGACGGACACTTGGCTATTGACTATATGAAAAAGAAAATACTCAGCACACTTGATAGCATAAGAGGAGTGAGATTTAGGGGAGAGCATATGTTTCCATATGCCGCGGATTTTCAAATAGCCTTTAGCGGCTATGTTGGATCTGAATATCATGTGGAAACAGACAACGACATAGTTGACATTCTAATCGGATCGGTGTACAAAGATAAAATCGAAGGAGTACGGGAATGCATTCAAAATGGAATTGATGCATGTAATGTCCGGAAATCAATTCAAAAAGATTACAGTCCGGAGGTTTCTGTTTCTCTTAGTGACAACTCAATAGTCATTGTTGATAATGGATGTGGAATGGATAAATACATAATAGAGAACTATTTGAGAATTATAGGCAGGTCATACTACCAATCTGATGAATTCTCTATAATACAATCAAATCTTGGAGAGTCAATTCCTGTAATTGGTATGTATGGAGTTGGAGTGTTTTCCCTTCTTCTTCTAACTGATAATATAATCATTCAAACTTGCGATATTGAAGCCGCTAAATGGTATGAGGTAAGAATAACCCAGAGTTTTGCACCGATTTACGAAATCGACAAACCTAGTATCGACATGACAGCTGGAACGCTTGTTTCATTGAAACTGGTGAATAATGATGCCGAGTCTATTGGAGAAAATCTATTGACATTCTTGCGTTATGCGTTTCCACGACCACCTGTTCAACTGAAGGCGAATGTTAATGGAAAAAGCACTGCAATTGGGTTGTTTCCTGTTCTTGATGACCAATATGGAATTTCTAAGCCGCTAATAGAATACGATGACGCTAGCTTTTTGCTAGCATGTACAAATGAGGATGGTGTTTTCTTCGGAATCTCTAGTGACCATATGCTAATGAAGTACAAGAGCGACAAGACACTTGTTGGGGATGAGGAAGATGCAAAAGACTGGAGCGACTCCATCGCAGTTTCGATTGGGGGTTGTAGAATCACGGATGTGGAGGTGGATACAAAGCTTCACTTCGCGCTCAGAATCTTGACACAAGTAATGGAACATCTATGCGAGGTAGAATATCTTTATGCGTACATGGACTTCCCAGTCGGTCGAATTGTCCCAACGCTAAGCAAATCAGACATAATTGATGGAGAAAACCTAGTAGCCAAAACGAGCATGCAGTTCATAGATATCATCAAGAATAGCTTGATGGTCCTTAAGGAAACCTATTACAATAAGGGATTGATTAATGAATTCTGGGATATCCTTATTGGGGGAAATTATCTCCCTGAGTTGATAGCAGATTTCGATATGGGAGAGATTGTTTCAAGTGTAGAGATTTGGCATTCGAAGGCAAAAGTACGTGTCCGTGACATATCCTCATCTGAAGACAAGCTACTAAACATGGAGAAAATCCTCACCTTCTTTGACACATCACATGATGCGGATCCTTCAAACGGCTGGATTCCGTTAGGGCACTATGAATTTGTATTAGCTCATCTCATTAGAGAATTGCGCAATCGCGGATGGAAACTCGTCTTCCCAATTGTCCGAACAAACTTCGCAGACTATGAATGGGACTATATAAGTTCAGTCTTTGAAGTGCTGAACAACTCAGAACGGGAACAGGCTGCCATATCGATTCTCTATAGCTTGGATTCTGCTCCAGACGATTTTATTATTCAAATAGCTACAGAAGCTTATGAGAACAAATGGTCACAGTTGATAAGAATTCTCATGGACCCAGAATATCATTTCTTTCAGCTTTACAGACTCAGAGGATATATCGTACAGAAGAATGGGGACGATTTTGATGAGTTGGAGAGGTCTGCAGGAACGAATCTTAGAGTTAATGAGTATATTCATTGGTTAGTTGAGTTCCAATACTATGATAGGGCATTAGAGGTAGTAAGAGAGATAGCCAACGAAGAGCTCGACATCGACGTTGCCCATTCATTGTGGTATTCATTGAATAATAGAGGATTCATGTTTCTTCTATCTCAAAAATATCCCAGCGAGTTCGTAGCTATTGGTGATTTGTTGAAGGAAAAGGATTCAACATATGTAGAGGATCTATTAAAGGAGCATGGACTTTCCTAGAACCAGATTGTCATGGCACGGGAAATCCTGGGCAACGAGCACTTGCCATACAGGCAAGAGAAGCAGATGCAGGCTAAGTTCGGATTCAAGGGAGCTCAGTGCTCCCTTATTCCCCTTTTGCATTTCATAGATTCCGGAGAACTGGTTTCTCTCCTTCATCATAGTAAAAATGATTCCCTCAGGTCAAACAAAAGGCTATGATTCGATGTGTGCCTTTGTTCCAGATTTGAATCCTTCTAGACATAAAACCTAAATCCTCTGAACAGTAATACACGCGAGTGGGATGGGACTTACAATCGAAACCGTTTGAGTCACGTTAGGAAAACTAACTAGAGGGTGTTGAACTTAACTCCTAGGAAAACTCTGAACATCATATTGTTACTAGTAATCTTGGCTTTTGTGGGTCTTACTGGATTCCTCATTTGGTACCAGATATCTGAAGTTTCTTCTGCAGTTGCCTTGACGTTGGTCGTAGCTTTGATTGGTGTATTTGCAGCTCAGATTTTAGCACAGTCGTTTATTGATTTGAGAAATGAGTCTTTGTCGAAAAACATACTTCTGAACATTCGTCAAGAATTGGAAACCACAATTAGCTTTCTGGAAACATGCATCAAAAGAGGACACCCCTTTACAGTTCCATGCGATGCGTGGAGCCTTGCTATAAACTCTGGTCGAGGAACATATTTTGCTGATGACCGCAGAAATCAATTATTCAATGTATATAGGATGATAGGAGTATACAATTTGAGAGCAAATGAGTACAGTAGATTCTTCTCGGACTCTGTACTGACAGGAAGAATGAATTCTACTGCGGTGTCACCCTATAGAGAAAGCGTAATATTCGCAGCCAGGGCTGCAGCCGCTGCATCCAAAGCATTACTAGCCATGGGTGATTGGCCGGGCGGAGATACAGGG
>CAYPUO010000140.1:0-7150 GCA_964413775.1 uncultured archaeon | reverse complement strand
ATGTCCCAGAGCCAGTTAAGGAAGACTCCACGGCTGGCATCGGGATGGTCGTAGTTCCCCCAAGAGTATGCATCGTGAGGGTGATTCAATCCAAGCGCATGACCGATCTCGTGCATGATCTTCCAAGTATATCCAGTGCAATGATCCGATGTGATCTTGAAAGTGGCATCAAATGATACCGACTCATTCTCAGGGTTTTCAAACACGAAGTTGTATTGCCCATAGATATGGAGGCTGGCACTGCCGGTCTTTGGTGCCGAAGATGCTGAGATGTTGACGAAAGACTGCTGGAAGAGGTCGGTGAAGGGAAGATCCTGGCGATACTGATTGAATTCATAGTCATCAAGGAGATATGCACTCATGGAGCTGTTCAGATTCTCAAGTGTCATTTCGATGTCCTCGATATCTGTAGATGTACCAGAGATGTTGAAGTAGTTCCTACCCGAAACAACTAGTCCGGATATAGGGACTGTTACCTGGTCCACATATTCCGGATTGACACTGTGCTCATCCTGCTTTCCATAGATGTAGGCGAACTTGCCATGGACAAGCCTTGTAAAGCCGCCCCAATCTGGATCAAACTGCCAGCCTGCTGGCGTCAAGATGAGGAAGATTGGAATGATGAGCCTTTGAGCTGTGCTCTCGTTGAATAGATTCGTATAGGCGTAGTCAAAATAATCCATCAGCTCCCGAGGATCATATTTGTCAGTCGCAGGATTGTGGCTGTTTTGAAGTGAAGTCTTGAACAGCGTGTCGTTGTGCCAGTTCCACTCGGAAACTGAATAAGTCCACTCTATGTGAGGATTCACTCGTGCATACTCGGAAACAATATAGTCAAGATTCAGCCTGTTTTCGAACGCAAAGCTGGAATCCGCCAGATCAACAAGGAGGACTTCAAGCTTCACTTCTTCGTAGGCATAGCCAGCCAAAGCGTCGGTTGAAGGGAGGATCCTGCATTCTGTAGCCTGCGCTATGTACTTGACAAGATCCTGCGTCAACTGAGAACTAGAGGATTTGTCATAGTCCTATATCGGGGCAATATTCTCGACTCCACCAGTCGGGTCAGTTCCATAGCTATGATAGACAGTCGGACCTGCCGACAAGTCAAGCCAGAGTAGGCGAGCAGCCTCTCCTCCACCCGCTATTTGATAGGTGGACGCCCATGGAAGCGGATTTACTGTCCAGCCTTCAAATCCTGCGTCCATTTCATTATACGTTGCGTTATAGTAGTAGGGCATGTGGCTGGATGGATCGTGTGAATAGGTGTCTATTATTACAAGCGTTGGTGTGGCGTCATCCATAAGATGCTCGACGAGATAAGATTCAACCTCAGCCGAGCTGATATATCTTGCAAACGGATACTCAGGTTGGACGAACGAAGGCGCAATGTCCTCAACTGAGTTCTGATTCAGAAAGCTCTGGTAGTCCACGACATCACTCTCATCTCGAAAGATAAGGTTGTATGAGAGTGAGAAGTTGATATCGAAGCTAAGCCCGGAATACATGCCGTCAACGGGTGCATACCATCTTGGTAGACTGCTGAGCAGCATCGTTTCATCAACCCGTGATTCGTCTATTCCCAGGAAGACCACATTGATGTCATAGCTGAGGGCAGAAGGGAACTCCGGCATGACCACCGTCGCATCATCAGAAGCAAGAGAGGCGTGGTCATACTCGCTAGTTACTGCAGAAACTCCCATGGCAGATGCAGACATGCCTGAGTCAAGAAGTACAAGAGCAAGCACTAACACCGCAAACGGTGCCAATCTTTTTGACATATTTATCTTCATTGTCTGACACAAACCGAAGTACGTTTGATAAAAATCAAACGTTTGGAGAATATAAGTATGGATTTCAACGCCGTTTTCTAGGTTTGAGCAATAACCCCTGCTGAACACACTCCAGCGTCGTTTGTGGTAGATAGAACATGTAGTGCAGACAGCAGGGGGACAAGTATATGCCAGACAGCGAAGATACTGTCTTTCCGATCACGTCACCCTGTGATGTTCTTCAATGTCTAGGGCATCTTTCAGTTCATTTGGGTCGGTGATAGGGAATAATGGGGGTGACTACGAAATTCACATGGTCATTAAAGACCTCAAGTGTCTCTTGGAGGGCCTCTGCCGAATCGGTTTCGACGATCGCAACACCCCTGTTTGAACCCACGCACTGATGAATCGGGAAGATGGTCTTAACTTTCTCGTTCTGATGGTACTTCTCCCATGCCTTTGTGATGTCCTTTCGATACTTGGGCTTGGGGTCCCACTCAATCAAGCATTTCACTTCTTTTCTCACATCCAGAAATATGATGCTCTACACTATACGGAAGTAGGGATATGAACCCTATGGAAGGTAACAGGCTGATAGATGTTAGTCTGGACATTGAAGTGCGCTCCAGAGGTGACATCTTAAGATATACAGCCTCTGCTATAGAATGATAGGAGTTCATATCTATTCCTCAGAACATGAAAGGTAGTAAACTCGAAGAGAAATGGGTCAGGAGCCTAGATCTGTTAGGTGAAGAAGTATGGGTCGCTCCAAGGGTGTAATGATTAGTGTAAAGGTCCCCATAAACTGGGACGCCATGACTGATAAAAAGAAGACTCGACTCAACCGAATCACCGGGAGAGATACACGGGTCATCAAAGCATATCTTGGAGTGATTGTACATCACGAAAACGAGTTACTAAAGGGTCCCAAAAGAAGGAAGATTGACCCTTCGCTCTTGGATAAGTTGACCCTGACTGCATCCAAGGGAAAGGCTGATCGAGAGAAGGTCCCTCATGACTTTAAGAAGAAGTTCCGGAGTATCTCTGTGAATGAGTTTCAGGAGTGCCGTGATACGGCTATCGCTATGTGGCAGAGCTATCTTGAGAGAGGAGGTTCAAGACCACTGCATGCGAAACTGTACTCCACGCGGAAGATTCTCAGATTTGCATTCGCTCAACGCTTCGAGCTAGTATATTCATCAGAACTCAAAATCAAGCATTGGTTAAAACTCAGAGACTCTTTGGACTCCGTCGTTGAAAAACGCCGTCTTCATGACAAGCTTTCAATCCCGCTTTCGATGTCATCCTTCCATCTCAACCAAATGAAAATGGGCGACGTGAAGACTGCTCGGGTGTTAAGGGATCGCCGGAGGAAATGGTGGGCCATCTTCACCGTAACACTTGAAACCAAAACCATAGGAATGGGAATTGATGCAAAACCTCCTGCGGTCCTTTCTATTGACCTTGGAATATGCAAGGCTGCATGTTCAGTGTTACTGACGCGGCAGGGCTACAAGCATATCAAGTACTGGAAACAAGAAGATAGATTCCGACGTATGAAGAGGCTGGATGATAGGATTGCTTCTCTGCAGCGAGAGAAAGAACATCTCGTATCCAGGAGGCTCAATTCCGACCGAGTGACTGCCACACTCAGACAACTGAGCGGGAAAAGGAATCGTATCAGCATGGATCTCGACAAGAAGCTCGTGAGAAGCCTGACTGATCACATCGCAGAGCTGGCGCAGAGCTACAACCTCTATGTGACCATTGGCAGGCTCAAAGGAATCCGTAACAGGGCTCGAAGAGGAAACTACAGTGGTAGAAGGTACAGAGGCATGATCCATCGCTGGACACTTGCCCGTATCCGTGATATGCTACAGCATAAGCTTGCTGTTCTTGGGCTGGATGAGATGAGGTTCAAGTCCATTCCCGAGCAATGGACATCTATCATGTGCCATAAATGTGGTCATAAGGGAATTCGACCCAGACAGAGCGTCTTCATCTGCCATACCTGCGGGTACAAAGCAAATGCCGATCTGAATGGTGCTATCAACATTGGCAAGCGTCTCATTATGCTCATCCCCTCACTGAGGAATGAGAAGGGACTAGGGATGTGGCTCACCCCAAGGGAGAGGGCCATACTGAAAGCCCGGAGGGAGAAGTCTTCTGCTGAAGGGAAGTCCTCACCTCCCCAGAGGTCGCCAGCCTCAAAAGGGAGGTCCGTGGCCGATCACAATGACCAGATGGCCATAGAGTCATTTGCGAGTGGTAAAGATCCTGCCATGGTAAATGCTGTGGAAAGACCGTCTGCAATCGCACGGACTGGTGAGTGTGATGTTTCAATGCAGCGGAGAAAAGCCGGGTCCCATCCGAGGAACGCTGTTCCAGTGACGAGGGGCAAAGCTCATGACACTCTGAGGAATCTTAACTCCTCGGAAGCTGGCGACGGCAGTCGTGTGAAAGGTGGAGCACAGAGGTTTCTTGTGATTCGCTCAGAATCGTAAGAAACAGGTTTTATGAAGTGAACTATATGGCAGCTGAGCTTAGATTAGATACTCAACACAAGAGTCATATCCAGTGAACCCAACTGACAGATGAAAGGAGGCACAATAGATGGGACTCCACTGTGATGATATGAAGAAAGGACAGATATATTACTGCGAGGACTGCGGTCTGGAACTTGAGATAAAGGCTGAGTGCACTTCGTGCTGCAACGATGAAGGCGGCTGTGGCTGCTCATTCAGTTGTTGTGGAAAGGACCTTACACTCAAGAAATGAGCAGGTACTAAACCATAGGAGTCAGACATAACCTGGCCCCTAGGTCTTTGTTTTCACGTAAATAGAAGATAGTTTTCTAGTGTGCCGAGTTCCGGCACATGCTGATACGTCCATGAAACTGGAGCTCAGCGAAAGCGTTGGACATGGGAGAGCCAGAGTTTATAGGGCAAAGCCACTACCAATATTATTCTGTTTTGGGAGAAGGCGTTCAGGATGACAAAAGTGCTAGCCATAAATGGGAGCCCGAATACGGAAAAAGGGAATACCCACCTGATTCTCGAGCCCTTTCTGGAGGGAATGAAGAGCGCAGATGCAGAAGTAGAGCTGCTGTTCTCAAGGAAACTCAAGATTCAGCCCTGTATAGGAGATTTCCAGTGCTGGTACGAAAAGGTCGGAGAATGCATCTACAACGATGACATGGAGGAAGTGTATGCCAAGGCCAGAGAGGCAGACATCTGGGTGCTCGCAACACCCATCTACCTACCACTTCCCGGACGATTTCAGAACCTGTTGAACAGACTAATGCCACTGTTCGAGCCCCTGCTCGAGGTCCGAAATGGCAGGACTCGGGCCAAGTTCCATGATGATGTAAGAGTATCAAAAATAGTGCTCATTACAAGTGGAGGCTGGTGGGAGAAGGAGAACGCCGATGTTGTTGTACATATAGTGAGGGAGATTACTGAGAATTCCACTGTCAGCTTCGTAGGGCCGGTCTTTCGCCCCCATTCACAATATTTGCGTAGCCACAAAGAGAAAGCGGCAGAGGTCTTTGAAGCCGCAAGAACCGCAGGTCGGCAAGTGATTGAGAAAGGCGTAATCTCTCCAGAAATCCTTGATTCAATAGCCCAGCCCCTCATCTCACTAGATGATGCAATTGACAGCGATAACAAGTCATACCTGAAGGCACGTGACTCTTAAGTAGGAAAGCGCAGTTGTGGATTCTAGTACCTTTGGAGTGAGTGATATGACCCGAACATATCTGAGTCCAGAGCACCATAGAATGCGAGTTGACAGACTTCGTGCCCAACTTGAGGATAGTGACACTGACACCTTTCTTGTCTTGAATGCCAAGAATATCTTCTACCTGACCGGATTCTCATTTATCCCGACAGAACGTCCAATCATCCTTATTATTCACAAGGGAGAAGTTGACTTCTTTGTACCAGCACTTGAGATAGATCATGTAAGACATCAGGTATCATTCGTCAACAATGTGTTCTCCTATTCCGAGTATCCCGATGAGAAACATCCAATGCATCACCTTTCTGAGGTTCTGCTTAACGACCTCAAAGTCGCACCCAATCGAGTTGGCGCTGAAGGCGGTGGTGCTCCGAGCTACTGGGGATACAAGGGGCCTTCGTTCGAAGAAGCGACAGGACTGAAATTCCGGCTTTTCCCAGACATTGTAATGGAAATGCGCGTCATCAAGGAACCTGAGGAGATTGATCTCATGCGGGAGTCCTCGAAGTGGGCAGACCGTGTGCATAAGTATCTCCAAGAGTACACTAGAGAAGGCGAAAACGAAATTGATGTCGCTATACGAGCGAGCATGCAGGGGTCCCGTGACATGGTGACCGAGCTTGGCGAAGACTACAGGCCCACTGGATTCTCCATGTTCCCCGCTTCAGCCGGGTATCGTGGGCAGATCGGTCCGAACTCGTACTTCCCGCATGCGCTCTCAGGGGGGACTGTATTCAGCAAAGGGGACACGCTGGTTACGGGGGCATCATCGGATGTCTACGGAACAAGGTCGGAACTTGAGCGCACGATGTTCATAGGCGAGCCTTCTGACCAGCAGAGAGAGCTCTTTGACATCATGCTTAAGGCTCAGACAACAGCACTTGAAACCGCAGGACCGGGTGTCAGATGTGCAGACATTGACAGAGCCGTACGTCAAGTCTTCAAGGAAAAGGGAGTTTCTCATCTTGTTAGGCATCATTCGGGACACGGCCTCGGCATGGAAGGGCATGAGCCGCCATTCCTAGATATTGGCTCAGATGATGTTCTGAAGCAGGGTATGGTATTTTCCTGTGAGCCAGGGATCTATGAGAAGGGACTGGGGGGCTTTCGTCACAGTGATACCTTTGTGGTTACCGAAGACGGGGTCGAAGTTCTAACAAAGTATCCTCGTGAGATTGACGATTTGATCATTGAATACTGAGAAGCGTTTAGGCGGCTATCACAACAAGAACCACTCCAAATACTGTCAGTATAGCACCGAGAATCGACTTTCGGGAATAGCTCTCCTTCAGGAAGATAATGGAAAGCGGAAGAGCGAATAGAGGAGAGGTGGAACCCAGTAGAGAAGCTACAGATGCGCCGATTAGGTCTACACTATACGTGTAGAGAAGAGTGCCAAGAGACATTCCAAAGAATGAACCAGCAAGCACAATCTTCGTCGACCTTCCCGAAGGCATATGTTTCCCTCGCTGTCGCGCCCCGAGAATGACAGGAATGAATAGTGCGGACCCGAATGCCATCCTGACGAAGTTGGCATCTATGGGATCAATACCTGTTACGCCAATCTGCAGGAAAACGCTACCTACTGACCAGCAGAGGGCCGCAATAAGAGCAAGGCCAATTCCGACCAAGTCCTTCAGGTT
>CAYPUO010000139.1:0-7152 GCA_964413775.1 uncultured archaeon | reverse complement strand
CTTGCATGGCAGAACATCATACCAATGCAAGCTGGTGGTCTGGAAGGGCCCGCAAACATACTCTATCTCATATTCTCGCCAGTATCGTTGCTTGTCTTCATGATTCTAGGGTCACTCGGGCTAATGTAGAAACTCCTATTCGCGATAGGACTCATCTATTCGGGCCGCAGTTTCCGGCATTCGTCAAAGGCACAGTGGCAATTCGGCAGTTGTGTCAACTGCCAGAGAACTCCAAAAATTGATATTCTGAGCGAGCTACCAGTGCCGTTATGAATCCCGATATCAAGCGAGCTGAAACCGAGGCAATGCAAATTGTCGGGCTGCTCACACTGGAAGAGAAGTTCCAGCTCCTGACGAGTCCAGGATATAGAAGGCTATACTCTACAAAACCTATCAAGAGGATAGGAGTACCCTCATTTAGAATGACCGACGGCCCCCTTGGAGTTGCAATGCACTCATCAGGACTCACAAAGTGCACTCGGTTTCCTGCTTCTGTCTCATTAGCTGCAACATGGGACCGAAGCCTCGCAGAGGCCATGGGTTCTGCAATTGCAGAAGAAGTGCGGGCAGTTGGGAGACATATGGTTCTTGCGCCTGGAATCAATATCTGTCGAACGCCTCTCTGTGGGAGGACTTTCGAATATCTAGGTGAAGACCCCTTCCTAACAAAGGAAGTAGCAAGCGCCTTTGTTAGAGGTGTTCAAGATCGAGGAATTGGGGCTTGCGTCAAGCACTTTGCGGCGAATAACCAAGAAATAGATAGAACGTCAGCTAGCTCCGAAATAGATGAGCGAACGCTTCATGAAACCTACCTGCGTGCCTTTGAGTCCGTTGTGAAGGAGGCGCAACCATGGTCAGTCATGGCTGCATACAACAAGCTAAATGGAGTCTATTGTTCTGAAAACAGGCATCTCATACGAGAAATCCTGATCAACAAGTGGGGATTCAATGGGTTTGTGATGAGTGACTGGTTTGCCACACGACCTATCAAGACAACTGCACAGTGCATCAACGCAGGTCTCTCACTCGAGATGCCGGTTCCCAGCAAGTACAAACACAAGTTGCTTGATGCTTCAATCAGAGCAGGAGAGTTTACCGAAGAAACACTCGATGACCTGGTTTACCGACTTGTTCGAGTCATGTTTCTCTCAGGTGCTTTTTCCAACGGACCTGTTACATCCCCTGCAGCAAGTAACACTCAAGGCCATCGTGATTTGGCCAGAAGGATTGCGGAAGAGGGAACAGTCCTGTTGAAGAATGAGGATAAGCTCCTCCCTCTTCAAATGCAGGACTTGAAGAAGATAACCCTGGTAGGACCAAATCTGAAGAAGAAGTACGGACGATTTCTATCTGGTGGTTCTTCGGCGGCTGTGCCGCCGTACGAGATAACCCCACTTCTCGGGTTGAAAGAAAAGCTAGGCGGGAAGGTCGAAATCACCGGCAATGTAGAAAGGGCGGATGTCGCTATTGTTTTCGTTGGTCTAGACCACAAAAAGGGCAATGACTCAGAAACCGCTGATAGGAGCATACTGGAGCTACCTAGCAGTCAGGTGCAATTGATTCGCAATACTGTTGAGCTTAACCCGCGGACAGTTGTCGTCGTCATGGCTGGCAGCCCAATTGGTATGCAGGAGTGGATTGATGGGGTGCACTCTGTTATCCTTCCTTGGTATCCAGGTATGGAGGGAGGCAGAGCAATTGCGAACATTCTGTTTGGTGATGCCGAGCCCTCTGGAAGATTGCCCCTTACCTTTCCAAGACGCCTATCAGACTCTCCGGCGCACAGTACTGGTTCTCCGAGAACATATCCCGGAGATGAACAAAAGCGGGTCTTCTATGACGAAGGAATTTTCGTAGGGTATAGGTGGTTTGACCAGAGAAGAATCGAACCTCTGTTTCCATTTGGGTACGGAATGAGCTATACTGAATTCTCATTTAATGAAATAAGCTCTGATAGAGAGTCACTTGCTGGACCAATAGATAAGGTAACAATTGCTGCAGAGGTTGAAAACATTGGAGAGGTCAAGGGAACTCAAACGATACAAGTATACGCACATGCTGAAGAGCCTTCAGTAGAGAGGCCTCCAAGCGAGCTAGTTGGATTTGCTAAGGTCAGTCTCAAGCCAAGCGAACGAGGAAAAGCGCTTGTGGATGTCAATGCTGCTGACCTAGCATATTACAACGCAGACAAGCACGACTGGCAGATTGACCAAGGCAGCTACCAGCTGCTCGTCGGCACGTCCAGCAGGATGCTCCCTAGTAAAATAGACATTCAAGTCCGTTGACAAAACTCATGCTTTTGTCCAGAAGTACACTTCATAAGGGTCAGGGTCGGTATAGCCAAGCTTCTCGCCTAGTTTAACCGATATTTCATTCGCGGCATCCCACTGAGGCACAAGTCCACGGTTAATCCCATCCTCAATCAGCGCGGCAGAGACTACAGTTCCAAGGCCCTTTTGTCTATAGGCGCTAGATTCTTTCGTCATTACTTCGACTTCAAAAGAGTCAGTAAATGGAAGGTACGTGTAGGCAACACTGACAACATTTTCTCCATCCTTGATGCAGTAGCCAAATCCCTTCTTTAGGAAGTTCTCATATGAGCCGAAATAGAGCAGTATTTCTTCCCAGAACTCATCGTCCGAGTTAATCATGGTCTCCAAGTCAATTGGCACGAATTCGAACCCTGCTGGAACGTGCGCCCTTAAGGCTCGAATGTGATCTAAGTCCAAGCTCTTTGGAGAGAGCCTCCATCTGGACTGATGACGTTTCCGACCAGCCCACTCATCTTCAACGAGATGTGCCCATTCGTCATTTGGAACAAACAAGACTCTGTTAGGAGGAAAGCTGCGAATTAAGTCAATTGCAGCCTTACTCCTAGCGTCCCCTGCAACGAAATTCAGCGGATAGAACGAAAGCCAGGCCACCTTTGGAGTCTGAAGTGAATCCACTCTCACAACTCCATAGCCTTGCTCCAACCAGGGCAGTATCATACTCTGGTGGCGCTTGTGCTGACCAAACAATTCCATAAGTGGTGACCTGTCTGGCGCGAGCCATGTCATCATTGGCTATTCACGATTGACTGATTATCAAAGGAACGTGATAAGGATTCTCACTTTCAGAATGGCAGAGGAAACCGCCTTCTTAGAAAAATCAAGTGTTCGCGGGGAATATTTGACCAGCACGGCCCCAAGAACCAGACAAGACACATCATGAACCAAAGAGGCCCTGCCGGTCATGTACGAGTACCACGTGGGCGCTAATCTGCCTTTCGGTAGGAGGCCCTCTGCAACGTATCCGAGAAACAAGAGCTGGCTCGTACATACTCGCTCTCATTCGCTCATGTCCGGGGAGGCCCTCTGCAACACAATCGACGTGCCAGCGGTCGCTACAATTGCCGTGCTCTTATTCGCTCATGTCCGGGGAGGCCCTCTGCAACCGAGGCATGTATGGTCATGCACGACACCACCAGGCGATCTCACGAGCGGCCGCTGTGGGTGTCGGAGACCTATGGAACTCCTTCGAGCCATAGCCCTCAGGCCTGTCATGCAGGCAGTCCCAGATTGACATGTCAGTGCCGATTTTTCGCCTCCACTCATCGAAAAATAGTGCTAAACCATGTTTAGCAGCGGCAGACTTGACGACATCCTTGTATTTCTGCGGCAAATACTTCGATATCGTCTTCTCAGACACCCCGAGAAACTCAGCAAACGGCCTCAGCCCGCGCCAGCCAGTCACCTCGGCGATCTCCTCGAGGACATCCTGTCTGCTGATGGTCTTCCTGTGCCAGTTGGCATGCTGTCTCTTATAAAGACACACTGATTCTTCGTGCCTCTATCGCCCTGCAGGGATAGGTGGATGAGCAGACGCAGGCAAGGACCCCGCGTCCCTAGGAATACATTGCACCAAGTGACGCGCCTACGAGTGCACTCTATTCACCACTGGGGCGGGTGGTATTGCGAACGAGAAAAAAGAGGGGGTCATGAGCACCCGGGATATTTAATGAAGAGATCGCTAGCACCCAAAAGTGCACATCCGCGAGTGCTCATGCCAGTTGACCGCAGGGTCTAGAGCTCCGCGACTGGTCTAGTCGATAATTATCGAGTCATGCGATGCGCCGAACAGGACGGCTACTTGATAGGGCTCCCATGGCCCTCTAGATGCAATGAAGTCCTGCGGCTGCTGGTCGTGAGGGCCATCATAATGTTGATGTACCTCTGGACCGTCATGAGTGACCCAAAAGTGATACCATCCCTTTGTTGGGAGAAACAGGACTGCACGGCCCTGTGAGTCGGTGCCTGCCTGCATCCCTCCCTCGAGGAGGTCCTTGCGCACCCTCACGACCATAAGGCCCTTGAAGGCGCTGGCCATGTGATACTCGTCCGCCATCAGACCACTTCCCTGAGACAGGTCATCACTGGAGCACCAAGAGGGACCTCGTCATGTGGAAGCTAGTGATTACACAGACTGCAGGCCGCTAGATGATCACAGGAGTCGTCGCACTGGTGCCAGGCACCCTTCCCGAGCCACTCCTCGGCTCGCTTCCGTGCATAGACGATACAGGCCCTTGTATTGTGACTCCTGCGGCTCTTGCTGTACATGTCGATAGTCTCTGACATGGTTCAGTCCTCTCCCGAGAGGTCGAGTTCAATAGGAAAACAGAGCCCTGCCTCGTTGGCAAGGTCTGGGAAGGTCTCATAGACTTCCCTGCCGCTCAGGACTGTTGGCCTGTCGTCCTCTGGGTCATGGCTATAGAAGTGCGAGAAGTTGCTCTCGCCCTGCCACCTGCTCCACTCCTCTATCAGGACAATATACCTGTCCTCGCCCACTCGATACAGGGTCTTGTCGGTACCCCGGTCATCTCGGGACCTTGCACCGTCGTAGTTCTTGGTGAAGGCCACGCTCTCACCCTGAAAGCGATAGATGCGCCTGTAGTCACCAGTAGCACTCAATGACCCTATCTTGACCTCTTGGGTCTCGAGGGTCCCGGTTGTTAGTTCTTCTTCTTTGTCCATGGTAGTTGCCTCGCAACACATCCATTAATCATGACAGCGAGGACTCATCAAGCAACAAGTTAGCCCGCACGATATAGCGTCTTGACGCCTCACAGTTCGGACAGTAGACCTGCACGATGATACTGTCCTTTTCCTCAGTGATACCCACGAGAAGCCTGTCGACCCACGTGTCTGTAGTGTCACCCTTGCAGTCACAGACCACCTGCTCACCACCTACTATCTTGATGGTCACTAAGGCACACTCCTAGTGCCCTTGTGTAGGAGCCCACGTGCCCGCAGGTCGTTGCGAATCAGTTCCTTGACATAGTCTGCTCTCGAAGAGTACTTGCCACTTGAGATCAGCCCATCGACAATATCCATGAGTGCGGCTGGTAGCTTGATGGTACGATACTCTGTCATGACCCCCGTATGAGGCACATTTGCCTAATATACTTTCCTCATGTATGCCTCATGCCTTTCCCATAAGGGCTTTTACCACATGTAGCCCGCAGGTGCCTCATGGTAGACTATGCGACCCTCAAGATACCCTCCGAGTTCAGGGACGAGTTTGAGAGGCTCAATGAGAGGCATAAGAAGGGATACTCATCCTTTGCGGAATTCACAAAAGAGGCATTGAGAAAGAGGTTTGAGGAGATCAGACAGGTCTACAGCGAGCAGTAGCTCGCAGCTATGATATGGCGCAGCTTGCACTTGTCTGCGCCACACCTGATATGACCTGATATAGACTAGTAGTCCCTGCTGTCTCTCACGTGCGCCCTCTCTCTTTTTCATTCCCGCATAGAACCACTCTGGCGCACATAGAATCCCCCATTGTTGCCAGGCACAGTCCTGCAGTCCGATATCCGAGGATAGTATCGCTCGAGGGAGTGCAGGGTCGCCGACAGGATCCGGACACCACGAGGGGGGCAGAGTTCTATGTGCGCTAGTCCCAGTATCGCGGACAGACTCATTTGCTGGGGCTGACATCCCACTCCTGGGGGCGTCGGAAGGTTCTATGCGTGAGGCCCCTGACTCACTCACTCACCAGGGGATTCATACCACTAGGGGGCGATGGGTACCACCACTGGCAGTGGTGAAATTTATGTGCAATTACGCGCTAGATGTAAGTGGTAACACTGTTACAAAGGTGATAAACTTGTATCGAAATTGGCTTATTGTAGGACTGCTGGAGTGGCCTCTATCATACTGTCGGTCGCAGGCGAGCGCCTACAGCTGAGGAGAGGACAGGAGTGAAGCTGCTACAGAGGTTCGGGCTGTGGACACTTGATAAGGTCGTCATCGGGTTCGTCCTCTTCATGGTGTCGCTCGATGTGAGCAGGGGCTTCCAGCAGCTGGGACTCGACTTGATATCATGCTGCATCGTGGTGCTTGTCCTGTACACAGTCACGATTTTCGTTGCGAACCTGCCGCTCTGGATCTTCAGGGACGCGGGCAGGTGGAGCTCTAAGGTGCTCGGCTTCATATCGGCACTTGTTGTCATCCTACTGTTCCCGACAATGTTAGAGGGCTTCTTCTTCTTCGCAAACCTCTTCGGGTTCGTGGACTATGTCCCATCCATGCCTATCAGGAATGTGCTCTTGATTGCGCTGGTCGCCAGGACGCTCGTCAGTGCCTATCTCGGGAGGAAGTGGGGGTAGATGGAGCGGCCACAGGAACCAGTGTATCCCGAACGACAGGAGGGGCAGGACTGGCGAGAGTACTCGGAGATGCAGAACAAGCTCAGGAACGAGTATGAGAGGAAACTAGATGAGTGGAGGGTCACCACTGCCGAGGGCCTTGACAGACTAGCAGTAGGCGAGATATTCAGCTATATGTACGAGTACATCAACTGGGACTACTGGGACGAGAAGACAGACACACCGAAGAAGGTACGGATATATGTCGAGGGAGAGGACCGCGACAGGATCATAGCGGCTCTCGGGCACCCCTATTTCATACTCGAGCACAGCTTTGATGAAGATGGGAATATCATAGAGCGTTTTGATGTTGTCGAGGACAAGTCAGAGGCCGACATGTGCCTCATCCAGAAGAGCCCGCCAAAGATGGAACTTGAGCGCGGCGAGGGCTGCTGCCTGAACTTTTACGTAGACGCGGAGGTACAGGTCGGTGAGATTACAGCGCGTGATCCGATGTTCTATAT
>CAYPUO010000138.1:0-7190 GCA_964413775.1 uncultured archaeon | reverse complement strand
CGGTATGAGGATGGACAGGGACCTCAACGCAGCACGCAATCTAGTCGCCGTCAGTCTGCCGGAGACTGAAAACGCCTGTGGAGAGGATGTAAGGCTCCCAGAGGGACTTCAGGTCCCCAAAGGAGCAGCCTCGATGAAGCAGGAACCGAACAGCATCCCTGGACGTTGATGTCCAAGTCTGTCTAGGTTTCGGGGAACGGTTCCTATCGAAGTAGCACCATTCCTAGAACCAGATTCTTACGCAATGGGTCTGATGAAAAGATACTCGAGGCCATCAACTACATTATCCAAGCATACAATGGAATGTAAAGGAGAGCTAGCGATGCTCTCCCTCTTTCTTTCATGTACTGCTCTTGTTATGGACTTGTTGCAGAAGGTCGCATTATTCGTATGTGTACGTTGTCGAAGTACCTGTTAGCCTCGCCAGCGAGACCCTGAAATTCGTTATCTCCCCATAATTTCGCGAACCTATGTTCGTCATCAAAGAATACAAGAAAGACAACATGCCCAGTATTATCGGACCAGAAGCTATAATGTTTGATAGTCCCTTCTTTGTTCATCTTCTCAATGACTGGTAAGGTCTTCTTAGACTGTTCCCAATAGTCCGTCCATCGTTTGTCATCCTTTGGAGTATCCCACTCAATCATCATACAGGTTTCCACATCAACACCTCCGTTGCACGGAAACGATATCAATTGGTGCAACTTCTATAATTATCTTTTCATACAATTCATTAATTGCACATTTTGCAGGAATGTTTCTTTGCTTCTCTCCTTCTGCAGCCAGTAGATTCATGAGTTGATTGGGCATCGTTGGAGCGGTGAAATGTGTGGAGGCCTCTAGAACTGAATACCGTTCTGCATCCGTGAAGGACATCGATGAGATCATATCGCTCTGGAATGAATCACGTTTCTACCACGAAGAACTGGACTCTCGTCTCGCAATGGTCAACAATGCACATCTAGAGATTCGAAACTATTACTTTAAGCAACTCTCATCTGAGGATGCAGTGTTCTATATAGCCAGTAATAACAGCGTTTCAATCGGCTATATCTGCGCTCAGATTCAAAAAGCGCCTCCAGTCCACAGAGTTCAGCGCTTTGGCTATATTGATGGTCTGTTTGTCAAGAATGGTTGCCGAAGAATGGGCATTGGAACAAATCTTGTTGGTCTTGCGAAGGAATGGTTCAAGGAAAGAGAGATATCCGTGATTCAATTGACTGTCGCATGGAAGAATCAAGTTGGCATGCTGTTCTGGGAGCGATGTGGGTTCACAGAGATAATGAGGAGAATGCGAATGCAGCTATGAGGGGTTCCGCTCTCTCTCGCAGATCAAACGCGTTTTACATTTCGGTGATTTGAGGTCTTTCGCAGCATCATAAGGCAGTATACTGGTTCACTTGACAGCGTGGTTGGATGAGTCCTGCGGAGGGAAGAATGGTTTCCCACAGTTTTGGCACACAACTGAACCATCTTCCAAAAACAAATCTTCAGGATAATTATAGACTGCATTGCATACTGGGCATCTGATTGCTGGATATTTCCCTACATCTCTAAATATCAAGTCCCATCCATGTTGTCCTGCTAGAGCTTTCAGCTCTTTCTCAAGTGTCGCGACCGCGTCTCCTTGTGAACCAAAATTCATACGCAAAAGTCCAATCCCGCCTCCTGTTGGTACGATTTTCCGCTTGCATACATTGTTCGCAATATCATGCTCTAGAATGACCACTATCACTTGCTCGCTCATGGTTCGGTATGCGATTTCATCTCTTACGAAGACCCCAAAGATATTGTTTCTTGTTCTCCAGACTTGTCTTACGGCCTGAGAGTATTTTCCTCTAGGAAGGAAAGTAAGACTTCTATTTCCAGATTTCGTAATTCTGCAACTCTCAATCAAATTGTCCCCATTGTCTGAGCTTACTGAAATCTAATCAAGCTTCTGGCTGCTTTTCAGCTGCTAGTGCTTACTCTACTGGCTGCCGTATCACGGTCCTCAGTCTTTCTGGTGCAGTTCTTCTGGGGTCGCTCAGGTATATCTCGTGATGTTTTCCTCTGAGCTTGAACCCTTCCTTCTCCGCAAACTCATGGAGTGAATTGATTGTTGGTCCCTCCTCCGAATACGGACCCAGATACATGATTTGAAAGGAACGCCCTTCATGATAGGGTTCAAATCTAATTCTGGAGAGAGATGGAGTGTATTTCTTCTCTGCTACCTGCTTCAGCGCGCTATCAATGTGCAGTCTTGTGACCTTTTCTGGCTCCATTATCATCGATGTCCAACTCCAGTCATCTTTTCGAGTGAGGTCGAGTTGTTCGCCCTCTGACCACCACAGGCCTTCAAGGGGCATCACTGTAAAGTCAGAGATTCCTGCTTTCTTCAGTGCAAATTTCGTTGTATAGGCCACTGAATAGAGAGCCATCAACGCTTCTTGATAGGCTTCCGACGTATTCGGATCTCCTCTTCCATCTATCATTATAAAATTGAAAATAGGAACGTCAACAATAGTAGGTTTCTTCGGAGGGCCGTAGAATTCCTTGTATAACTTCTTATGATCGACTTTCTCCAATCTGACCAGCTCCCAAATCCCAGAATATGTTACCTGTCGGAATCTCGAATGTTCTTTATTGAAGGAGAGATTTCCTTTGTATCTTTCTCTTTGCTCTTTGATAGCCCTTTCTAATGATTCCGATGCAAATTCTTTTTTGGTCACAAGGCAATGCCAACACAGAGGCAAAGTAATTGAGCTATAACAAGAAGGAACTGAAGAACTACCTCAAGGATCTGTTGAAGGGGAAATCTCCACTGGAGGCCTTCTCATTCGAATATCAATACGGACATACTGCCTTTCATCCAAGGCTCAGAATCATCTTGTCCTCTGCTAAAATCATACATTGGAAGATACCAAAAGGGACCCAAGTCGATAGTAAAGCGGAGAGCAAAGCTGCAAACAAAAGGGAACTCGACTTCTCTACCGAAAAGATGTCAGCATTTGTCGAACAACTAGTAAAGAGTAAGATTTGGGACCTGAAAAACTGCTCGGAAACAGCTCTTCCTGACACTCCCTTGCTCTCCTTCGCCATTAAGGATGGTGACAACCTACTATTCGAACAAAAGGTGTGGGAGAACTGCAGAAATGACAGCAGGCAGACAAAAGAACTGATCAAAACCATTGCGTCGCTAATACCTATGGACTGGCCGCCTCCGTAGGTCTTGTGGTATTGATGAGGTTGGTAGTAGTTTGGACGAAGTTGCAGTTCAGCGTGCCTTGGCTGTATGGACCCAGAGGTGAATTGCTCTAATATCATCTGATTCTCGGGAGATCACTGTCTTACCGAATATACAACAAAGAAGGCCTTACCAAAGTAACAATGTTGTAGGCAGAAGCCAAATGAACTCAATATGTCCACTATCTCGGATTTCTCGAAGTATCTCTTGTAGACTTTGAATGACTTGCCATCGTTCAGCATTCTATCTTGCATTCCATCCTTCTGCCTGTGCTTTCGTCGCTCTTCGCTCCATGCGGAGTCAACCAATAGCAGCTCTGAGTCATTTCTCAATATTCGTAGGAGTTTAGAGAAAAACCTCTGGACCAGGGTATCTGTAAGATGACTGACAAAAAATCCAACCAACGCACTATCAAAGCAATCGTCGTTCAAAGACGCATCAAAGTAATTGCTTCGAATGAATCTGCATCTATCCAGCACAGAGTTGTCAGAGGCTCTTCTCCGTGCCATTTCCAACATCTTTCTGATTGGTCAACAAGTGTTATCTCAGCGCAGTTTGATGCATAGTAGGGTAACCAGAACCCTGTCCCACAGGCAATGTCTATGAGGTGTCCTCTTCCAAAGTCATGGGCAATCTCACGGATTCTCTTGACATCATCCTTGTATGCTTCTGGGTCTGGGAAGGCCGGTCCTTTTCCCTCATAGAGCTCATCATACTCATTTGCTCTCCCATCGTAGTACTGAGCTACATGATGCCAATGATTATCATCAGTCATGTTAGTTCCTTCGGGGTACCACCTTCTGATATCAAGGTATCCCCTCTCTTTTCCGGCAGCGTTTCTTATGGGCCTAAAGGATCGGTATTCTTGATCTTCTGCCTCGCAGTTCGATTATGTTTTTGAGCTTCACCTGTGTTGAGTTGGGATCTCTGAATTCGTTGTGATTGGACGGGTGCAAGTAGGAAACTAGACTCGTAGACGTTTTCTATTACCTAGCTTGTCCCTCTTCGTTATGAGTTCTGCTCTGGCTAAGCTGCGGCGACCAGAAGTAGAACTGTTTGAAATAGGCATCTTTGAAGCCATATTTCTTGTACAGCACTCTTGCAGGATGGTTAGCTATGGATACGTCAAGGCTCGCATGTGTGAGATTACTGCTCTTCAGATTATTCAGGGCAAGATTAAGCAGATAACTCCCGAGCCCTTGCCTGCGAGCCCCTGGAATTAGTCCAATTGGTCCTATCTCTGCTTCATCATCTTTTATGCGAGCAATAACAAAACCAAGGATTTTGTCCCTACTCTCCAATACTAGTGAAGCATCTTCAATGACCGGTTCGGACTTGCGGAAAAAATACCTGACATTCACTTCTTGTTCTGCAGGGCTCATGGAGCGGAATAGGCGGTCATCCCTGTCTTGAAAAGTATGTAGACCTGGTTTTTCCAACTGCTCATAGGGCACTTCTGAGAATCTCCTGAGATGGCTTTCTTTGGGTAGAATAACTTCAGATAGATTGACTGTGCTGAAGTCTGAGATCATGTGTGCCTCTTCAGCAGCAAACCGGAAGCCACAGCTCTTGTACCACTCTACATATTCTTGGGAGAGCGCTCTATGAGCATCCGTAGGGAGTGCTAACTCAATCTCCAATCTGCTGAAGCCGCGTTCAACAATGTCCTTCATTGATGCTTTAATCAGCGATGTGGCAATCTTCTCAGGTTCGTGCAGTGGGTCTATGACTGGCAAGAAGCCGTTGATGAAGGCCATCAGGCGAAAGCCCACGTAGTAATGGATCCAGCCAGCAATCTCACTATTGTCATCGACTGCAACCAGTATCTGATTGTTACGGTCTGAAGATATTGCTTCAATATCCGATGCAAGTGTTTCGATATTCTTGTCGGTTTGCAGAGGTGGGCCCTTTCTTGCGTTGATGGCCATCTCGGCCAGGAGTTGAGACTCCTTTGAGCTGGGTCGAACTTGCTCCACATGAATCGTTGATTGGCACGTGCTCCTATGGCCCTAATCGCAGAGTACTGGCAGGCACGTCTCTATATGCTATCACTTGGTATTATTAGTACACCGTATTGCGCCAATCACTATACTGCTTTCTGGCCTGTTCTGACCGCAACTGTGACATCGTTCACGATATACGATGTTACGTTGGCCCAGTACGATGAGCCTATGATTCGACATTTGGTGGATTCTCCGTTTCTCCTTCACCTATCCATCGCTTCTTCTCTGCAATGATAAGAACGGCCAGGACCGAAACCATCGTCGCCGTAACCGTTGCGAGAGGTTTCGCATCGAAAATGACGAATTCGTTCCATGGAACCACAGGGTCGAGCGGATTGAATCCGTGAAAGTACTCCCATGCATCGGGTATGGAGTCGCCGTCCGAATCACGCGATGAGGAATTCGTACCTAGGGAGTGTTCTAGAGCATTAGATAGACCATCACAGTCTCTATCCGTGTCCTCCAGGCAGTTTGTGTATGTGTAGTTACCTGTTCCACCTCGACAGTTCCAGTACAGTCCACTTCCTGAGGATACTGGCTCGATAGCGTATAATCCGAGTCCGAAGGTCATTCCGGTACAGGGCACTACAAGGTCGAGCTTTCCGTTGTTATTGACATCTCCTATTGCAGGTTCGTATTGGTCTTCTATCTCTCCTGATGGCGTCGAATAGTACCAGTCAATAGATCTATCATCTGCATTAATCGCTGTAAGCGATGTTTCCCATCCAGACATTACTATGTCATAGCGCCTGTCGCCATTGAAATTCCCTATGCTCAGGTCTCGTATGTAGTAGGCTCCAGATCCACTGTATATCCATAAGAGTGAGCCGTCTGTTCCATGAAGTGCGGAGATTTGATCATCGCCCTGCACGAATACGACTTCTAGCTGACCATCTCCATCAAGGTCGCCAACTGCGCATGCCGTGTACATGCTTTCTATGTTCGCGTCGTGCTGCCAAAGGACTGTGCCATCAGCACCATTGAGTGCTGTGACTCCGTCTGCTGTAGTGATAACAACATCTGCTTCACTATCTCCGTTGATATCAGCAATAATGGGGGCTGATAGCTGGGGGCTGGACGCCGATTTATGGAGCCAGAGTGGTGTGCTATTTCCCACAGTATATGCATATGTATAGTCGGCGGAATTCAAAACTATCTCTCGCTGAGAATCGCCATTAATATCTCCTACAGCTACCTGCCCCCACAAATCAAGAAACGTATCCATAGACCAGATGGGTTGCCCAGTAGTGCCGTTGAGAACGTAGATGTTTCATCGGTGGTTGTCACGATTACTTCTGGATTCGAGTTCCCAAGGACATCCGCCACTACTGGTACAACATATTCCGCGACGTGAAGCGAGCCGGGGTAACAAGACCAGTATGTACTACCATTGCCCCTGAAGGCAAACACTCCTGTGTCCTCAACTGCACAAATCACCTCAGAATATCCGTCGTGGTCTAGATCACCTAACGCAACATCAGATAGCCCTCGAGTATCAAACTGATGATACCAGATGAGATCTCCCATGTCACCTCTGCGTGCGGAGATACACGAAGCCGGCGCGATGGTCCCGTTGCTTGCTGAGCTCCACGTTTTCTCAGCTGATACCACTTCAGTGTCTATTCCCGGATAGATATTCCCTATCGCCGCTGTGTACGTCCAGCTATCAGGTAACATGTTGTTTGCTTTCCATAGAAGAGTTGGAGTGTTGTCTGTGGTAACCTCAAACTGTGGTTTCTGTGACAACCAAGTACCAACGGAGCGTATGATGAACGGGGTGCACAAAAGGCCAATGAAGAGCACGCATATGCCGCCACATTTTAAGACGATACTCCCAATCTTCCTGATCCTCATTGAAACTATCCCATTACTGGGAAGTCGGCTGACTGTATTAAGATTTCCAAACCATTGTATGGTAACACGACATTTGATACAGGTGTGAGTCGCAGGAGGGGTCATCA
>CAYPUO010000137.1:0-7198 GCA_964413775.1 uncultured archaeon | reverse complement strand
TCCACTCGATATCTATTCATGATGAGGCCAGTGAATACTCTATTGTTGTTGATGGATTCTCTAAGGCCTACTCGATGACTGGCTGGCGCTTAGGTTACCTCGTTGGACCTAGTTCTCTAGTAGAAAAACTTGCTACACTGATGACTAATGCCTTCACTTGTACAGTACCCTTTATACAAAAAGCAGGCGAAGCTGCCTTAAGAGGCCAGCAAGACATCATCCGTTCAACACTTGAAGGCTATCAAGAAAAACGCGATATCATAGCAAAGGGCCTTAACGAAATACCGGGGGTAACTTGCCTTACACCTCAAGGAGCATTTTATGCATGGCCTCGCATTGTAGGTACTGGAATGAGTTCACGTGAAATAGCAAGTCGGCTTCTCCATACTGCTGGCATCGCTTGCTTGCCCGGAACAGCATTTGGGGAAGCAGGAGAAGGTTATCTTCGGTTTTCGTATGCGACTTCAATAGATGCAATCAAGGAGGCAATGGGAAAATTCACAGAGTTCATTGAGCAAACCGCTCGCAGGGATTCTGCGAGCCTGTCTATGAATGGGTCAAGCCCATGAAGTAGGACAACCGGAATTGAGTTGGCACGAAACGCCAACAGATTTCTATCTTCTAGTGGCCTTCCACGCTGCTTTGTTACTATGGCGAAGGAGCTATTAGAACTAGGATTCTGACTGTTTGATCGCAGAAGAACAGGTAATCTTATGCTTTTCTTCCTTTATACACAGCCGTTGCCTACCTATAACCAGGAGGAGCATCAGACGAGCAGATTCTATCAGACATACTTGCTCTTTTCTATTCTTGTCATTCTGCTGCTAGTGCATCCCGTTCCGGCAGTTGGAGCATCAGACGGGCGACGCAGCAGCCTGAGTAGTCAATCTAATCTAGTCATGCTAAAGCCGCTCCCAGATCCTGAGCTGTTGGGCGAGCCCACCGTGGTGACAAATGGAACCTCATCAGAATTCAGCTATTCGCATAGCTCTAGCGATAACGGATACATCGATCTGGTCTGGTCGCACACTGCTGGCACAGAGCTCGATTTCAAGTCAAGTGGGCAAGAGGACTTACCTGACTGCAATGACTTCATCTATTTCAAACAGAGTTTCTCATGGCCATACAAGGGATTAAACTCTTCACACGTTGGGGCCCCCCTCTTTGCTGTCATTGACCTTGACTGCGAGGAAACAGTCACTGGCAACTTCTCAGCTAGGGATGACTACTGGCAGTTTTACAGTGTCTTCGTATGGCTCATAAATCCATCAGGGGACTGGATTAAGATATTTGGAAACCACGTCTGGGATAACCATTCGGAGATACACGTGGGCTCGTTGCAAATCAGTCGGGCTTGGTCTGACATGATTGAAGGTGGGAACGGAACACAGTTGAACCCGACCAACATGTTGACGCTCGCTGTAGGTTTAGCTCCTACATTCGCGTTTGAGAAGTTGGACTCCTGGAATCCCTGGCAAAACATGACAGGGACGGTAACCGCTCATGTGACATCAGTATATCTCAACATTTTAGGCTATTTTGATGTTGGTGTTCCAGGATTACTAGAACCAGAGTACACTGGTGCCTTCAATGATGGTTTTAACTGCTATTCGGAGGGCATCGCCATGGGCCCGGATTCGACAGTCTATACAGTAGGAAGAAGTTCTTACTACAAGTCGTATACTGATTACAGAGCTGTACTAATGCTACAGAAGTGGGATTCAAAAGCGAACCTGATTTGGACAAGTGAATGGAATGACACTTCGAGGGGAGCTGCAGGATACGATGTGGCCGTATCTAGTGATGGTAGCATCTTCGTTACTGGAGTAGCATGGAATACAGGGACTGACTTAGAGAGTAATCATCTGCTGACGAAATGGAACAGCGACGGTCAGCTTCTCTGGAATAAGACTTACGACGTGAAACATGAAGGCTATGGGCGAAGGTTGGTTGTGGAGCAGGATGGCTCTGTCTATACTCTTGGAGAGCGCAGGTGGACAAACAGTAATGGCAACCTACGAATCACTCCTGTGGTAGTCAAGTGGGATTCAAATGGAAATGTTCTATGGAGCCAAAACTGCAGCACAAGCGGATTCGATTTCGCAGCAGACCTCATAATAGCCCCTAATGGCACTGTCTACTCTGCAACATGGGAAACAATACTGGGATTCTCACCAACTGGGAATGTTGTTCTTAATTCAACTGGAAATGGAAGCCCAACATATCAATGCATTGCACTCGGGCCAGGTGGTGAACTCTATTCTGTTGGACTTAATGCAGACAATGTTTCACTGTGCGTTCATGGGCCAAATGGTGAACGTGCGCGGGCAGCATTCATATCTCGTCACAGATTCAATGAGTTTGATTATGCGCGTCTTGATTTGGAGCCTAATACGCTCAGGATTCTAGATAATGGGTCAGTTTTCCTGCTCTGTAGTGTAGGTGAAGATTCCGGGTATTGGACCAATTCTATTCTATATAAGTTCACTCAGAATCTTGATTCAATATGGAATCGAACTCTCTCTATGGCAACTTGGAGACTCCATTCCTTTAGTGGCAATACAGCAAAAAGCGCACTGTGCATCGGAGATAGTGGCCTCTTCTACGTGACTGCCACCAATTCAAGCGGTGACAGATATGATTTCGGTCTCTTAGTGTACAATCCCGGTGGTGTCAATCCCGTACCAGAATATCCAGTTCCATTGATTGCATTGGGTGCAGGAGTGGGTGTAATGCTTGTAGTGACCCTGTATATAGCCCGGCGACGACGAAAGCAAATCTAGCGGCAGAAAATGATGAACACATAAAGGAGCTCTGCAAGCTTGTCATTGAATGTGCAGAATAGATGAAAAGGAAACTTTGAAAGTCCTTGAGATGGCATATGGGTGACATAGCAAGTGCAGGAGGACAAAAATGGACATATCAAGTGACTTGAGTGAAAGCGTCATCTTCCCGAAAGGTAAGAAGAGCATAGGTGGCAACTTTACAGGGACGGCATGGGTCGAGGTATTGGTATCTAATGACGATACTTTCGATTGTCGCGTACTTAATGTTACTTTTTCACCAGGTGCGAGGACCGATTGGCATAAGCATCCTGGTGGTCAGATTCTACTTGTTACCGGGGGTAGGGGGTATTACAAGGAGGAAGGCAAACCGGTGCAACTACTTCAAAGCGGTGATGTGGTAGAAATAAACCCACATGTCAAGCACTGGCACGGTGCAAGAGCAGATAGCTGGTTTGTACACATTGCTATACCCACTGTTCGACACAAGGGGACTTCAGAATGGTTAGGACCAGTAACAGATGAAGAATACAACAGTGTGAAATAGAAGACGGCGAATCAATGGCCAACTGACTTGAAGCTTCAATGCTCACCCCAGAGGAGGAGCGCGTAAGGGAGCTCTGCAAGCTCGTTTTCGAATGGGTTAAATCAATGAAGTGGGATAATATTCTGGAGCTGGATTCCTCCAGCTCTTCTCTCCTTTTTCTGGGCATCTATACGCCAAACACTGTGATAAGCAGCAGAATATCCGCAACTGCATGCGCAATGACCGCACCCCAGATGCTGTCTGATTTCTGCATTATATATCCCCAGACCAATCCAAGCAGAAATGTGACTACCAAGAACGCTAGGAATGTGGCAATGTCAGTATACTGTAGTAAAGCCTGATGGAAAAATGCGAAGATAACTGATGTGAGCACCAGTGACTGTCCTTGTCCGAAAAGTGAGTCGTATTTCTTCAGGAATAGTCCCCTGATCATTAGCTCCTCCATGAATCCATTTGAGAATCCAAAGACACACATCCAGGGCAGCCATCCAACTATAGCTACTATACCGGCGGAGAAACCAAGGCCCCCCATGGCAAAGAATGGGATTAATGCTACCGGCGCTAGGAGAAGTCCGAGCCCGATTGATCTCTTGAGGTTGCCTCCGGTCAGAAAAACAGGTGTGTAATCTCTTTCGATGAGCCATGTGCCGACAAGAATAGCGAAGACAATCGGGATGACCTCTGCAACTTTTGCAATTGCCGTTCCCTCAACTGTGCTTGTTATAAGGCCTGGGATAAGTTGGTACCATTTCCCGAAGAACCACGCTAACAGAAGTCCAACCGATGCAAACAAGAATGAGAATGAAAGCCGGCAGAATATGTCTCCCATTCCTCTCGTCTTGTAAAGGATGAAGGTTGACAGGACAAGGATCCCGGCAATTGTGCTCCTCATGAAGAGCGTCATTGTTCCTGGCACGAAATTGTTGTATCCGCCTGCATTGAAGACAACGAAGCTGCATCCAACAAAGAAGACCAGCAAGGCGTCTCTTATTGGAGCACTCATGCCAGTTCCTGTTTCTATGTCCGAATATGATATGCTGTTATCTTTCGCCATCTACTTCCATTCTCCTTCCGAATTAGGGCAGATTTCTTTGCGTTCCTTGCTAATAAGCTATTTCACAATTGAGAGGGCAATTGGTAGACGGTCCAACTGCATCGCCATTAAACGCGGATTAGGTCTGAGCGAAAGCTGAATTCTTCACCAATCAGCTCGCGGAATCATAACTGGGCTTGCACTGAGAGTCACTGTGGGCTGAGAATGCTGCTGCAGGCAGGGCAGCATCATTTTTTTATTCATGTGCATACAAATCTGAATCAGGTGTTCGCATGCCTAAGAAGAAAGGGAAGCCAATAGGTAAGATTCTGATTGTAGTCGTGTTGATTGTGGTCGTTTCCTTTGGAGTGATTGGATGGCACGATGGACTGTTTGGCATTACGCCAATGGGTGATATCAACAATCTGACCGTTTCAAGTGGGACGACTGTGCGGATGAAGGGTGAAGTCACGGCCATTGTAGGATCACTTGTGACAGCTAGTGATGGGACTGGCGGAGTTGTATTCACATGGGATGGCCCCATAACTCTCAATGCAAAGATTGTGATAACAGGCGTCGTAGGGTCAGCACATGTCATGCAGTCTGTTTCAGCTGTAGATACTGTGTGGATATTTGGCTAGCGCTTAACTTGAGTCCTGCTCTTTCAGCGCGAGTATTCGCACCACTCTGCTGTTTTAGATAACCTAGAACAACTGAAGCAGAAAATACACATTGAAGGCCACAATTACAGTCGCAAAGATCAACGCTACCAGTGTAGTAACCTTGTGATTGACATACTGCCCCATGACACTTCTCTTACTGGTGAAGTAGATTATAGGGACTAACGGCAGCGGTATCAAGAGACTGAGGATGATCTGACTGTATACCAGCAGATCCAGTGCATTGAACCCTATGTATATCGCGAAGAATGTCGGAAAGACGTTGATTACACGAATGATTATCCTTCTTATCCAAGGGTGGATACTTCTCCCCAGCAATCCCTCTGCGAGAGCCTGCCCGGCAACAACACCTGTGGTGGAGGATGAGATTCCTGATGCGAGGAGAGTTATTGCGAAGACTACACCCGCCAAGACTCCGAAGAGAGGAGTCAACGTATGGTACGCCTGCTCTATGGTTTCCACAGAGGTCCCTATCCCGCTGAATGCTGCAGCCGCCATGATTAGGATTGCTACGTTGACGAGGGCTGCGATAGAGAGGTTCAGCACGTTGTCAACCATATGATACTTGAGGAGTTTTCGTCTTTCATTATCATCCTTCGTTACAAGCTTGTTTTTAGTCAACCACGAGTGCACTGCTAGTGCGTGCGGCATCACAGTCGCCCCGATGATACCTACAACGAGAGCGCCAGTGTCTGGAGTGATGACAGGAGTAATGCTATGGAAGAACACTGCACTCAAGTCAGGTTGAGTGATGAATAGTTCATAGATGTAGCCGAATCCTATTATTGAAACAAGCACTCCGATCAGAGCTTCAATTCGTCTAAACTTGTTCCCCGCAAGAATAAAGATGAAGACCACATCGAAAGATGCAATTGCTGCTGCCCACAATAGAGGTATTCCAAGGAGCAGGTTCAAAGCAAGTGCAACTCCGAGGAACTCCGCAAGGTCAGTAGCCACGGCAAAGAGTTCTGAAGAGAGCCAGTATGCGAGAACCCTTCCTCTCGATCCTAGCTTCTCTCGGACCAACTCAGGCATGCTATTTCCAGTCACTATTCCGATTTTTCCTGAGAGGTATTGCAGAAGCATGGCCATTATACTAGCAAACCAGACTGCCCATAGGAGAACATAACCATACCCTGCTCCTGCCGCAATCGCCGTTCCGAAATTCCCGGGGTCGACATATGCTACACTCACAACCAATGCTGGGCCGAAGAACTGAACGAACTGACTCTGTTTCAGTCTGGTAATGAGGTTCCTTCGCGGCTCTGTGGTGGTTGTTGCTGAGCACATGAATCAATCGGATGATGTCGCGGCATGAGAAAGTTTTCGGTAGCTCATCGGTATGCTTGCTATGCTCGCACCGTTTCCCATGTATATGTCTAGTCATCATTCATCTCAGATATACTCCTGATTCTCCGAAGGGGCAGCTGTATATTAATACGATATGAAAGACATAATACTCGGATTGAGCACACTCAGCTGTGGTGAATCAAATGGTTGTAAGAATCAAGTATCTTGCTCATGCCAGCTTCCAAATCAAGACTGACACTCAGAACATCTACATCGATCCTTCAACAAAAGGCACGGGCCTGAAAAAAGAGCAGTTTCAGCCCGCAGACCTCATCCTTGTCACACATAACCACCAGGACCACTTTGACAAGGATCTGATTAAGAAGATAAGAAATCTAGGCTCTCCAGTGATTGCGCCGGAGAACATCAAGAAGGAACTTAAAGGAGTTCCCGTGTGGAGTATGAAGGCCGGCGAGTTCATGCAAATCTCTGGAGGAGTCACGGTCTGGGCTGTCGAAGCCTATAATGTAAAGAGATTTCGCAAGCCAGGTGAGCCGTTCCACCCACAGGGACTCGGTGTTGGCTACATCATAAAGGTCGAAGACAAGAAAATCTACCATGCTGGTGATACAGATCTGATTCCGGAGATGGACAAGATTCGCGATATCGACGTTGCTCTCCTCCCAAGTGGCGATACATACACCATGGACATTCCCGAGGCTGCCGATGCTGCTATCAAAATCAATCCAAAGGTTGCAGTCCCCATGCACCTCAAGGGTGCAGATCCAGAGCCATTCAAGAGCAAGGTTGAGAGCAGTTCATCGACAAGAGCAGTCCTTCTCGGACCTGGCGATGAGTTCACAGT
>CAYPUO010000136.1:0-7204 GCA_964413775.1 uncultured archaeon | reverse complement strand
AATGCTAGGACAATCGAGTTGTATCCGATCGCGCGACCACGATTCTCAGGAGTTGTGAAGTAGGTGACAATGGCAAGTCCATTTGCTGACATCATACTTGCACCAATGGCCTGAAAGAGGCGTGAGCCGACCAATATGGGAAAGGTCGGAGACAGAGCATCTGAGAGAGAACCCAGGACAAAGACTATCATCCCTGCCTGAAACACTCGTGTCTTGCCGTATCTGTCTCCCAGCTTGCCCATCAGTGGCATCATTGATGTCATGACAAGCAGATAAGAAATAATGACCCACTGAATCAGGTCCTGGTTTACTCCAAGACTAATTTCCATAGTCACCAATGAGACGTTGACTATGGACGAATCAAGGGCACTCAGGAACACTCCAAAACTTGTTCCTACGACAACTGTCACCCAGCTTACTGTGCTCTCTTCTGGCCTGTCCATAAGTACGACATCCGATGGTGAATTAGAAAAGCGAAAACCTACTCTATCTTAAGCTTATGGCTATGGATAGCTTGCAGCCTGTGTAAGTATATTGGAGAGATGAAATACTCCTCTTACAGACTGCTTGCCTAGAACTGCGATAGTGCTCCCCTTCTGCGCACATCTCTCTCAGTTACTCTGAAGAGGACCATGCCGAGCAGGATGAAGATGACGTCTAGCACAATTAGGGCAGTGATTGTTGTTACGAAACCAGAGTAGCCAAATCCCTCCATCAGGAATCCCCGAAAACCCTCAACGCTCCAGGTCAACGGTGATGCCAGCGAAACATACTGGAGGAGTGGGGGTAGGACGGCAATAGGGTAGGTCATAGGTGCGACAAGGAGAAGTGTACTTGACAACAGCTCGATGATCATCCAACCTTGCTTGGCGATAAGGACAATGCACACGATGGTGAATACTAGACCCTGCATGGCAATTATCGAGAGCGTGATGACACCAAGTGCCGGGAGCACTCCCCAGATGTCTAGTGTAACTCCAAATAGCACTACTGAAGCACCCAGCTGAAGAACGACTCCGAGTCCACCATGCTGGAGGTTGTGGAACATCGATCCCCAGACAAGGGTCTCTCGTTTCATCGGAGTTGTCATAAGGGTTTCAAGGGTCCCTGCATTCTGCTCTCTTCGAAGGGCAAAGCCGGCTCCCCACATGAGACTGATCGCGAGTCCTGTGTAGGCGCTTCCAAGTGCGATATAGGTCAGCCAGTCTCCTGTTCCAACGAGTCCTGCAAGCGAGGACGATTGCGATCCTCCAGCAATTGCTGCTCCAGCTATGAGGTAGGGGATGAACCATAGGAATGGCATCACAATGAACCATAGGACACTCAGTGGATAGCTTAGTTCTTCTTTCCATTGCTTTACAGCGAGAGCATTGGCGGCTCGAAGTTCCGATCTGAGCCCCCTCCGTGAGCTGGTCCTTTCGAAGATATCTGACTCTTGGTCCAACTGCATCTAGAATCCCCCCATGCTCCCTCTAACCTTGGTCCATCGTTCTGCGTATCTGAAAGAAAGCAGTCCTAGTGTCCAGAGCGCGATTGCCAACAGTCCTAGGGAACCAAGAGACAGAAGGAACGAAGTGATATCAAAGATTCCTGTGATGGCTATTTGGCGGACGGTTATGATTCCGATCGTTGTGGGTAGTAGGTATGCTACAAATCTGACCTGCGATGGCAGTGCCTTTAGAGGATAGTTTACTGGTGAAACCGTGTAGGTCGACTGGGACACAAGATTCGTGAGCACACTTGGGTCCTTGAAGACCATTATTAATCCGCCAATCATGAAGCTGAATCCATAGAGGGCGATCACCATCACGAGGAGTATCAACACTGTAGGCACAATAGCCACCAGACTGTAAGTTACTCCGAATATGAGAGTGGCCAAAGCCAGGAGGATCATCGTCTGAATCGAAATGAACACAGTATCCGATAGAGCTGCTCCGACGAGGATACTAATCCGTGATACTGGAGTCATGAACAAGGGCTCAAGTGTCCCGCTGAACTGCTCCCATCTGAAGTTGTTACCGATTGACCATATGCTGGCGTCGAGCCACATGTACACGAACCAGCCTATGATACTGAACTGGATGAAGTCGCTGAAACCTGCAATCTCAGTGAAACTGGCGCTGGTGTTTGCTCCCGCCAGTGCATTGAACATCAAGATGAATGGAGTAAACCAGAGGATTGGCAGGAATCCCCAGATGAAGATGTTCGCTGGGTATCGCAAGGCAATCCGGATATTCTTCTTTGCGAATACCGAAGCCGCATACCAGTCCATAAGACGTGGACGAAATGAGGAGAGGTACCCTGACTCCATCTGCCGTTCCTCTACTTGGGTCTCGTCTGCCGTCTGCATCAGTCCTCAATCCTCCTCCCGGTAAGTTTGAGGAATACATCATCTAGTGTCGGTTCTCTAACCTCAAAGTGCTCTACCTTGATTCCAGGGGTCTGGTGAAGCACATTGAGCAACTGCCGCGTCATCTCATACCCATCACGAGCGGTTACTACTAGCTCAGAGTGGCCATCGTCCTCCCTTATTGTCGCTGACATAACGTTTTCAAGGGCGTGGAATGGCTCTATCTCCACTCTGCGATTAATTCTAATGTGAACGCTGTCATAGTCCCTGACATCTTCTTTTAGTTCATGAGGAGTCCCGAATTTCTTGATTTCACCCTCGTTGATCAGTGCTATCTTATCAGCGAGCATATCCGCTTCGTGCATGTAGTGCGTGGTGAGCAAGATTGTCTTCTCTTTCAGTTCATTCTGAATGAATGTCCGCAGGTCGAAGGCAAAGGTCGGGTCTAGGCCCTGGGTTGGTTCATCAAGCAGGAGCACGGGCGGGTCATGGATGAGTGCGCGGGCAAACACGATCTTCATTCTCATCCCGTGACTCAGATTCTCTGTCTTCTCGTCTGCTTTGTCCAGAAGGCCCATCATCCCGAGGAGTTCATCAGCACGCTCCTTCGCTTCGTTCTGCGTCATGCGGTAGAGCTTAGCAAAGAAGGTCATGTTCTCGCGGGCCGATAGTTTCCAGTATATGGAGCGTTCGTTGCCTTGGCACACCCCCATTGAAGCTCGGGCATATGTTGCCTCTCTCAGCACATCATACCCGTTTACTCGTGCAGTACCAGATGTCGGTAAGACAAGTGTTGCAAGACACTTGATTAGAGTTGTTTTCCCAGCTCCATTTGGGCCGAGTAGGCCGTAGATCTGACCCTTCGGGATGTCCATGTTTATGTTCTTTAGAGCGTCCACTCTCTCCTTCTCCACAGGAATGACAATTGCTTTTCTATGGACACTGATGAAGGTCTTTGAAAGGTCGTCAACCTCTATGGTCTTCTTGGACACTGCCTATGGCCTCCTCAAAGGGATTAGGGGTAATGTTAATGCTTGGGCGCCTCTGAGAATCAGCTCTGATTTGTTTCTCTCTCTCGGAACCGACGAGCTACCAACGCAATGAATTACTGTTGAACATTGGTTTTTTGACTAAATCGTCCGTGCGTGAGGGCACTTTCATCGTGAACCCGACTTCTGGTTATAAGAATTTTCTACTCTGCCAATTGGTCCACATCAAATCCTGAGTCCATGACGATTCTTCTGAGTCTGGTCTGGGAAGGAGTCTGAGCATCTCGTTTGACCAGCAATTGAACCGAGCGCCTGATTCTAGAATCGGAATTGAGCTTACTGTCTTCTAGTACAGCTCTCAGGATGTCTTCAGTGCCTGACTCCCCGTCAAGGCTAGCGGCAATGGTTTCAATCTCCGTGTTTCTCCATCGAAAACCGGAAATAGATCCCATTAATCGGATAATGCCTGACATGTTTCCTTGCTCCGTCAGATGTCGCTGGTAGAGATTACTCACTATCTCCACACCCTTTGGTCCCAACGATTTGAGCGCCTCCAGCTGGCTAATTACCTCGCTTCGATGTTTACTCCTTGAGTTTTTAATTCTTGACAGGATTACGTCAGTATATTCGAGATTTCGCGACAGACCGAAGGCTTCGATGGGATAGCTTGGATTATTCCTATTCTCCCGAAGTATTCCTTCTGCTTCGGGATTCCTGATGCCTCCTATTGCCGTAGCCGCGGCTCTCCGGTCTTGACTCCATCGGTAGTGCAGGTGCTCATGCTTTTGGTCACTTCCTGTCATTATTCGATGAAGTATTTGGAACGACTCAGGATGACCAATCCCTCCCAATGCTGAGATAATAGCAAGTCTGACTCTTCTATCTCTCGCGCTTTCTAGCCTGAGGTGGAGGAGGTCTATGGCCCGTGAGTCTCCAAAGTGCTCAAGCGCAGTAGCAGCTATCACTTGCCCATTGTAGTTCGCGATGCAGAGATTTAGCAGGCTCCACAGGAATTCTCTTGTATACTCCGATACTTGTCCAAATGTGACATTGGAATATACCTGATGCTCGCAGCCTATCGTCACGTGCTTCCCGAGTTCCGAAGCAAGGTTCTCGAATTTGTCGAGTGCCGCGTCTGGCATTCGCCCAATGTCCTTTGCTATGCTTCCATACGTCAACAACATGAATCCGTAGTAGGTCGAGTGCACATCGTTAATGCTCACGCTCTGCTCTAAATCCAAGACCTGCTTTCTCCTTGCTTCCACCACATCCGGGACAAGGACCACTAGGTCGGAGTCTTGCATTTCTGAAGTGTCCAAGAAGAAGGTGTTCCCACCTCTAATCTGCTCTCTCAGACGATTAACTCCAACTTCCTTTGCATCTATCCGAAGAGCATTCAATGCGGACCCATCGAGGTTTCTAAAGAGCTCTAAGAAGTCTGCATCGAGCCCTCTCATGGGGGATAGCTCAAGTACTTCATAGAGGGCATCTCTGATGATCCCTTTTCTAAGGGGAATGCCCCACCCAACAACAGCTTCGGGCATCTTCGAGATTCGTTGTATTGCATCGACAATGTCCGCCCAAGTGCCGGATTCCAAGCGCTGACTGACCTCTTCTTCTAGATGCGAGTACTCCCTTCTTTCTATGATTGAAGCCAGTCTGTTGTCAGCAATGGACATGTCATGTCCTCTCTCCCATCTTGGGTTCTGCAACATATGAATAACTCGACCAGCGCGATGCATGATACTATGTGATTAGGTCTTGGTGTGCCCGCTTCTCCATTACCTATGCAGTACAATCTAGACAGTGTTGACTGGCTATCGCGAAATGCCGCCAGGTGCTATGAGTTGCTTTCGATGACTACTAACCATCCATTCGAAAACCATATCCCATTTCCATTGGTCATGTGGATGTCGGCCATAAAGGGGCTTGTATTAAAACCATACGGGCTAATAGTGATGTTAAATCTTGCAGGCAGGCCAATCACGTTTCGGCAAGGAAACTCACCTGATATATACAGCCATCCTTCGTTATCTACAATATATGTCCCGTTTACTTCCTTGCAGTGAGGACCATAAATCGGCAAAGTATCTTCATATATCGTCATATCTAACAGGTACACATGAATCGATGCTCCTTCATTACTAACATAATGCACCATAAGAAATGAACTGAGTGCTAATAGCACGACTATCGCAGATACATAAAGCGTTTCACGATTTACCCCCTTCATCTCATCTCACTTCCTTCTTCTCTTGGGATGGCCAGAGGAAGGTCAAGGATAACCATTGGCTCTTCATCGGCAATCGGCTCCTCTGCCCACTTAAGCTTATATGTTCTCTCTCGGATTCCGGACTTCTCCAAGAACCACATTAGACCTGTGCATCTGTTATGAGTCGTTCATTGAATGTCCTATCTGCTCTCCACGTACACTCTGTGTATTGCACTCGTTTAGTTGATTGTGTGTCTACTTTGACACAAGGCTTTTCCTACAAAGGGAAGTCATCTACGATTGGACCTCAGTCCATTCTCGAGCTATAGCAGTTCGGCTAGCCTGTGCTATTGGTTCTTGTCCTCAAATCATCAGCAGAAGAGCCTATATCGAACTCATCGTCAGCCGGACATTTCGATAGAGTCTTAGGTTGGATTTCTTCTGAAGAATTCATGCAGCTCACGCCTGATATCATAACTGGCAGCATTGCCGCGCTCATTGGCTCTGCTCTTTATGCCCTCTCAGTGGTCGTTTACAAGTCTCAAAAAGAGAACATACGACCTATTGCGATAAGTTCCATCAAGATGTGGGTTGCACTGGGTTTCATGTCGCTAATGATGCTCTTGCCTTTTGTGGAGTCCCCTCTCGCCGTGCCTTTCCTTCAGTTCTGGCTCCTCTCAGTTTCAGTCCTCTTGGGAGCTGTTGTTGGCGATACAATCTATCTCGTCAGTCAGGAACGAATTGGTGTGGCATATGCCTTTCCAATAGCAATGTCTTTTCCAGTACTGACATATGTATTGACCATTGTCTTTCTGGGTGACCCTCTCATTATCACCCGGTTTGCAGGAATTATAATTGCTATCTTGGGGATTGCGGTTCTCTCGAGAGAGCAAGCATCCGATTCTGAAGAGGACTGCTCTCGCAAGGCATGGGATGTCATTGGAGTTGGACTTGCAGTGTTAACATCAATTCTCTACGCAGTAATGACGGTTATCTTGCAAGTTGGGGTTATAGATGTCGATCCCATCACTGCAAACTTCATTAGGGTCGCTGTTGGTTCAGCGTCATTTGTTCCGATAATGGGACTCGCATACATGCACGGGATGCCCTTGCCAACAATACAAACAACGAAGTATGTTGCCTTTGCCGGTCTGTTTGGAATGGCGATTGGATCGCTGCTATATGTCACCGCTATCAAGCTCGCAGGGGCAGCAATTACAGCGGTTCTCTCCTCGACTGCTCCTCTCTTTGCTGTTCCAATATCTGTGTTCCTTCTGAAAGAGAGGATGACTCGTGCAGCTGCTATTGGTACTATTGCCACAATCATTGGCGTTGCGCTGGTGATAGTTGGCATCTAAGGCGGATTATGGAGCAGCCGTGAGAGCTACATACACTTCGAAGGTTTCTCGACCCCGCCTGAACCTCACTCGAAGCTTGTCTCCCACTTTCTTCTTCAGGACTACCAATCGTAGCTCATCCATGCCAACGATATCCTGATCATCAATCGCCTCAATGACATCTCCAGGTTTGAGTCCTGCCATTCCAGCGGGCCCTCTTGGTATTTCGACGAGCAGAGCTCCTTTGTCCGTGGACAATCGATAGTTGGCAGCAATTGCCCTGTTCAGAGTAACTCCAACGATTCCCATCCATGGT
>CAYPUO010000135.1:0-7229 GCA_964413775.1 uncultured archaeon | reverse complement strand
CGCTGGCTCCCCACGCCAATTGGAATTCGCATCGCCTCTGCTGCCTCAGCCAGCCTTCTGTTTATTTCCATCGTGTCGGGATGTCCGCCAGTCATTCCTGCAATGACAAGGGGTGCATCTGCTCTCAGACCCAAGAAGTTCGTGGTGAGGTCAATCTTATCCCTGTCAATCTCGGGCAATGCGTTGTGAATGAACTCAATATCCTCCAGAAGGGTGCTGCGGTTACACTGAACATTTTCTTGAATGCATATCTCGATATGCTCAATCTTCCTCCTCATTGTGGAGATAGCATCCTGAGAATTGCTAATCTCATCATCTGCTTTTGATTTCTCGCGTGACATGGACAGGGCACCTATAGACAATCTGGCAGACTCACAAGATAAAGCTAGTAGTTAGGGAAAACATCCCTTAGCAAAGACGATTTCAGATGGTTTGCGTGATGCAAAGTATTTATCCAAGAATCAGAACAGAGAACAGGTGGTGCCCAACAGATGGAGGACGAAACCAAGTACAGAGTTGAAGCTCCTGACGAACAAGAAGAGAAGAAGGGATTCCTTAGACCGCTGCCAGAGCCCGAGCAATCGCATCTTCCACATAATCGAAAGAAGGGTGCAATCACCAAGCTGCTTGGTATTACAATGTATGAACGTACCCGCGACACTATCATGCTCCTTCTGATGCCAGCTCTTGCGGCAATCATTGACACAAACATATATGCAATGGTAATCATCGATCAGCTCCCGAATTCAGTGCTCATCTCCTTGACAGTCCCAGCGATAGCAGCCGTACCTATTGGCCTTACTGCGGGTAAGACCAGTCATGCTCTATTCGGAGCCATCGCTGTGACGCTCTTCTTTGCTATCTTCCTGACGCTGTTCTTTGCCAGCCCGGTGTTTTTCGTTCCGGATGCACCGGTTGGCGACTTCGTAGTGCCAGGGTTGATACTAGCTTCCGTTTATTCACTGCTTGTTGTCCTCGGTTCTCTAATTGGCTCGCTTTTCGGCGCACTGGCAAAAGAATTCCTTTAGTGCTATTCGGAAAACCATATATTGAGAAGTTCTATGGCTCGATTGCATGAGCCGGGTTGGTGTACTAATCAGTGGAAGAGGTACTAACCTCCAAGCCTTGATTGACGCGGGGCAACAGGATGTACTCGGCGGCAAGATTGTTGTGGTAATCAGCAATAAAACCAAAGCTAGAGGACTGCAACGAGCTCGGGATGCGGGGATTCCCACAGAAATCGTAACTAGGGTCGACGTTCCTAAGAGGCCGGAGTTTGATAGACAACTTGTGAACCTACTCTACCACTATCAAGTGGAGCTAGTTGTCCTTGCAGGATTTATGCGAGTGCTAGGCCCCTACTTCATTTCATCGTTTGCAGGTCGCATCATCAATGTGCATCCATCTCTTCTCCCAGCGTTTAAGGGCGTAGATGCCCAGGAGCAGGCCGTGGAATACGGCGTGAAGATTTCTGGTTGCACTACGCACTTTGTGACCCTCGATACTGATGGCGGACCGATAATTCTTCAGAGAGCGGTAGATGTGAAACCGGGAGATACTGGAGAAACCCTTGCTGCAAGAATTCTGGTTGAAGAGCATAGGATACTGGTAGATTCTGTTCGGTTATTCTGCGAGGGCCGACTCAAGACGAGTGGAAGAAGGACTATCATCTTGGAGTGAGAAATACAATGTGCGGAGTACTTGGCGTAGTGGGAAACATCAAACTAACATCCTCCAGAGACCTCTTACTCTTGCTTACTCACCGAGGGCAAGACGCATCTGGACTTCTGTGGACAGGAGTGTCGGGCTTTGAAACTCGAAAATCAATGGGAAGCCCGGCAACGATTGAAATACCTGATGAGAGTAGCAGTCTGGTATTGGGAAGCACACGTTATCCTACATCTGGCAAAAGAGTGTCTTCCACAGCGGACCTAAAGACGTTTGTAGGTCCATTCTATGTCGGAAAGCTGGCGTTGACCCACAACGGAAACATAACGAATATGGCTCGCTTTGACTCTGGAAAGCAATATGATTGTGACTCTGAGTTCATTACTGATAGGCTCGCGCTACACCTTGCAGAGAATGGAGGAAGTTTGGTCAAGGCGTTCAAGGCGCTAGATGCAGAGGTGGATGGCGCATATAGCCTCATAGGAATATATGACGACAAAGTGTTCGCATATAGGGACCCGAGAGGTTTCAAGCCTCTCGTGTTCGGTAGAACAGCAACGCAAACATTCGTGGCGTCTGAAAGCACGGTCATAGAAATGGCAGGAGCTCATCTTCAGAGAGATGTGTACCCTGGTGAACTGATTATCTTCGGTCCCAACATGTCTATGGAGTCCTACTCTATTTCTCAGAACGAAAAGCACTCTCACTGCTTCTTCGAGTACGTATACTTCGCACATCCTGCAGCGACCATTGAAGGCCAGCTAGTGTATGATACACGCTTTAGACTTGGTCGAGCATTGGCACGAATTCTCAAAAAGATGAACCTTGAGGCACCAGACTATGTGGTACCAGTGCCAGATACAAGTAGGCCATCAGCTCAGGCTCTCGCAGAAGACTTAGGCGTACCGATTCGAGAAATAATTCTAAAGAATAGGTATCTTGGAAGGACATTCATCGCTAAAAGTCAGCAGGAGCGAGATGCAACTGCCAAGAACAAGTACATCTACCTAGATGATAAAATCCGAGGGAAGAATGTCTTGGTTGTGGACGATAGCATAGTCCGAGGGACCACTGCAAAGATGATAGTTGCAGACCTCAGGAAACGAGGAGCAGAAAAGGTGTATTTCGCCGCCACTTGTCCGCCACAGACACATGCATGCTACTACGGGATTGACATTGCCACAGATAAGGAACTGATCGCCTCCGATACCGATATAGAGGGGATTGCCGAATACATCAGTGCTGATGTGCTCATTTATCAGGACATGGCCAGTCTGGTCAATGCTATTGGCCTGAGAGACCTCTGTCTTGCATGCCTTGATGGCAAGTACCCCACTGAATATGCACGCATTATCCGTAAGAAGATCGAAGAAAATGGCTCGGAGTCGGGCGAGAGAGACTATGAGAGGCCTTTAGCATGAAGATAGCGACAATAGCAAGCCACAGTGCATTGAATATACTCTCAGGAGCGAAAGCAGAGGGTTTCGAACCACTTCTTGCATCAACAAAAGACCGAATCGAGTTCTACGAATCGTTCGACCTTGGTGGATCGATAATTGAAGTAGATAACTTTGTAGAGATTCTGGATCTCGATATTGACGACACCGTATGGATTCCACATGGGTCCTTTGTTGCATACATTGGAGCCCAGAGAATTCTTGATTCTGCATTGCCTCTTTTTGGCAACAAGAACCTCCTAAGGTGGGAAGAAGATAGAGAATTGAAGTCAGAGCTGCTCACTGAAGGAGGACTCAATGTACCTAAGGAGTTTGCAACTCCAGAAGATGTTGATAGACCCGTGATAGTGAAGACCTATGGAGCAGCAGGGGGAGAAGGATACTTCATTGCGCGCGATGAAAAAGAGATTGCTCAGAAAATGGACCCAACAAAGCAGTACTCGATTCAGGAGTATATTGTCGGGACAAAGGTATTCGTAACGTTCTTCAACTCCCTAGCCCGCAGTCGACTAGAAGTATTCGGAGCCGATATACGTTACGAAACTGATGCTGATGCAGACCTTAGGTTTGATGACACGCCGTCATTTGTTGTCGTTGGGAACATTCCACTGGTATTGCGAGAGTCAACACTGCATACCTATTATGAACTTGGTAAGGGTTTTGTACAGGGATTCAAGAGACTAACTGGTCAAGAACTGCCCGGAGCATTTTGCATCGAAACAATAATAGACAGAAACCAGAAGATCTATGCTTTCGAGTTTAGTGGGAGAATTGTTGCAGGGACCAATATTTGGATTCCATCTTCACCTTACTCGTATCTCCAGTTTCATGAACAGATGTGGATGGGAAAAAGAATTGCTCGAGAAGTCAAGGAGTTGAAGGAGGCTGGAAGGTTAGGTGAGGCGCTGCTATAGAGAGATACATGATAAGACTTACAAAGCATCTGAATGCCCTAGCACTCCAACAGTCAGGGGTCTTCTCAGAGTCGAGATGATGACATGAAGAAACCAGTTATTGGGATGCTTGGATCCCACAGCGCCGAGGAAATAGCTGTTTCCGCTAAATCAAATGGATTCTCGACAGTAGTGGTCTGCCAGAGGGGAAGAGAGAAGCTCTATTCGAAGTACAACAAGCACCTATATGACAACATCATGGTCCTTGAAAGATTCGATGATGTTATCCTAGATGAGAACCAAGAGAAACTACAGGAGCTGAATACGCTCTGGGTACCGAATAGATCGTTTAGCGTCTATGTGGGCTATGATAACATAGAAGATAAGTTTCATATCCCAATCTACGGGAACAGGAAGATTCTGCGAGTTGAGGAAAGAGGACTTCCGAGGGACCAATATTGGCTCCTGAAGCAATGTGGAATCCGGATTCCAAGGTCATTCAGTCCAGATAACATAGATACTCTAGCTATCGTGAAGGTGCAGCAGAAAGCAAATCCCCTTGAACGAGCGTTCTTCTATACTACTTCACCTGAGGACTATGAGAAAACTGCAGATTCCATGTTGAAAGATGGAACTATTAGTGAAGAGGACTTGAAGCAAGCAACAATAGAGGAGTTCATCATTGCTCCAAGGTTCAACGCGAATTTTCAGGCCTATGGCCTCGAAGATGTATTCGGGACACTTGACTTCGTAGGGTTTGATGACAGGATTCAGACCAATCTCAGTGGGCTGCTCAACTTGCCTGCACATGACCAATTGAAGCTTGATATAATCCCCATGAACGAAGAAGTAGGTCACAAGGGCGTGACCATGAGAGAAAGCAAGAAACCGCTGGTCTATGAAGCCGCTGAAAAACTGGTCAACGGGATAAAGAAGCACTTCCCGCCGAAAATGATTGGCTTGTTCGCTTTGCAGGGTGCTTTGACAGTGAACTCCGAGTTTGTCGTTTTCGATCTTAGTCCTAGGGTACCGGGCGCGCCGTGCGTAGGTCCCACTAGTCCCGAGATGAGGAGGCTTAGTCTAAAAATGAAACACCACATAGAGTCGCCACTTGACTTATGCATGATTGAAATTGGAAGAGCGGTCAAGGAGGACCGAATTGACGAGATCACATCATGATTTGCTGAATGGAGGAAAAGAGCATGGAATTAATGTATGAAGGAAAATCAAAGAAGGTATTCAAAGACGATACATCTGATGACAGTGTTATAATTGAATTCACTGACAACGTAACGGCTGGCGATGGAAAGAAGCATGATGTCATTGCGGGAAAGGGAAAGCTTGCGTGTGAAATCAGTGAATTCTTCTTCAAGTTTCTCAAGAAAGTTGGCATAGACACCCATTTTGTAAAGAAGATCGACGATACTAGGCTTCATTGTCAGAAAGTTGAGATCTTGCCTGTTGAGGTTGTTTGTAGAAACCGCGCTGCTGGTTCGTTTTGTAAGCGCTATGGTATCAAGAATGGAACAGTCCTCACCTCACCACTCGTTGAGTTCTTTCTCAAGAGTGACAAACTCCATGACCCACTGATTGCTGAAGATGCGATTGTTAGGTTAGGTATAGCTAAAAGCGCTCTTGTCGCTTTCATGAAATCAGTTACCCTCTCAGTGAACCATTATCTCTCTGAGCTCTTTAAGCAGGTTAAACTCACGTTGGTTGATTTCAAGCTTGAATTTGGAATGACGAGCGATGAGCAAATATTGTTAGCCGATGAAATATCTGGCGACACAATGCGAGTGTGGAACGCAAAAGGGAAGTCTTACGACAAAGATCTCTACAGGAAAGGGAAAGGCGATATCACTGTAGCATATTCATTTCTTCTTGAGCAGTTGTCTAAGACAAATCAGGACTCTGTCCCAATCCGAGACGAATCGGTACATGTACTTGTTATGCCCAAGGATGGCATCAAGAATCCTCCCGGAGAAGTCACAAAGAAAGCGCTTGCAAGGTTGGGCTTTGGTGATGTCAAAACGTTGCAGGTTGGCAAGGTCTTCGAGATTCATCTCGCCAAGCCCATCACTTCAGATATCCTGAAACAATTGACCCTCATGAGTCTCAAACTCCTCTCTAATCCTATTTCCGAAAAACATCTGGTGAGGCTTGACGCTTGAGCATTGCAGTAATCAGGTTTCCCGGAACAAATAACGAAAACGATGTCTTCAAAGCACTCAGTTGCATCGAAGGCGCAAGTCCTTTCATGGTTTCCAGCAGGCAGGGGCCCGATGCTGTAAAGGGAGCGGATGCAGTCGTTATTCCCGGAGGCTATTCATACGGAGACTATCTGAGGGCTGGAGCTGTTGCATCGGTTGAGAACATCATTGAAGGCATCAGAGGCATAGCAAAGGACGGAAAGCCAGTTCTGGGTATCTGTAATGGATTCCAGATTCTCACAGAGGCGGGCCTCCTCCCAGGTGTGCTACTCCACAATGCCACAGCTCACTTCGTATGCAAATGGACATATCTAAAGGTCTATGATAAGCCTACCATGTTCACGCATGCTCTTGAGGGTGCGGTGATTCGTATGCCCATAGCTCACTCGGAGGGCAATTACTATGCTACCAATGAGGACATAGAGGGACTGAAGAGCGGCTCTAGGATTCCGTTTAGATACTGTGATGCAGAGGGAAACTCAGATGAATTGACAAATCCAAACGGAGCACGATTTAACATTGCGGGAGTTTTGAATGAACGTGGAAATGTCCTAGGAATGATGCCACATCCTGAGCGTGCATCTCGGCCAGTTCTTGGCTCAACAGACGGACTTGGAATCCTGGAGAACCTCGTCCGCGCCTCAAGGGAGGGATAGAGAAGATGTTGACAAAGGACGAACTCGCATCTGCAAAGGAATTCCTTGGTAGGGATCCAACTCAGACCGAACTGAACATGCTCGATGTCCTCTGGTCAGAGCACTGCAGCTACAAGAGCAGCAAGCGTTGGTTTCACCATTTCAAGACGCAAGGTGACACGGTGTATCTGGGAATTGGCGAGGGTGCAGGACTTGTCGATATCGGAGATGGATACTTAGCAGCAGTAGCAATGGAGTCACACAATCATCCCAGTCAGATTGATCCCTATAATGGTGCCGCCACAGGGGTTGGTGGAATCATTCGGGACGTTATCTCTCAGGGATGCAAAGCCGTGGGATTAATGA
>CAYPUO010000134.1:0-7232 GCA_964413775.1 uncultured archaeon | reverse complement strand
AGTGGGTGCCATTTGACCTAGACTTTCAATCTCCACAATCTGGAATCATAGCTTGAAACCGGGACGATTTTCACCTGTTTGACAAGAAATCAGTGCTCATAAACCTTCTTCTACGATGCTCTCAAGAGTATTTCAAATCTGTATGATCCTTTATAAGCATCCCCTCTGAAAGAAGCTGAAGCAAACGGAATTCCGCGGACCGGTCAATTCAAGTCTTGAATCCATCTTTGAAGGTCTTCACTGGGACACTTCCATCGCTGATTCTTAGAGTTCCATAATTCTGTTGGTAATCCCCAATCACCAAACATCTTTGTTCCGAGCAGTCCACACCTAATCGACTCGTTGTACCTACCCAATGCATCGGATATACTATATGCACCACCGGCTGGTAATGATAGTGTTATGATTAGTGCATCTTCTAAGGAGAACGAAATTATGGAATAAGGTAATCGAAGGGCAAAGGCATTCAGAGCCAATGCATGCGCTTTGTCATAGGTTAAGAGAAAGACATGCTCTTGAAGACCGATATTTCGCACTTCTATCGTTGGTAGAATCAACTTTGCTTCTCTTAACTCTCTGACTCGTTGAGCCACCTTATGCTGCCCCGATTGAAGTTCTTTCCGAATTTGCGAAATTGATGAAGTTCCATGTCTAACACATTCAAGAATTTGAAAGTCAAAGGTATCCAAAGACAGACTTGTCCGGTTTTCGGGCTCATCTATCCTGGGAAATATAGCACCAAGATTTTCCTGGACTATCTTATTGAACTGCACAGAGAGTAGAACCCATGGGATGTTCCATGAGGTGGTTTCTGAGCGATAGAAATCGAAGCACCAATTGGTCCCTGATGATGCTACCTGCAGGATCTCGGACTTAATCCCCCATCGGCCAAGTGCATCAAAGGCCTTCTGAAGTGATTTCATACTCAGAGGATTGCTTGGCACACAGAGAACAGCGAGCGCATGCCCTTCTCCAGAGATAATCCTTTGACAGGAATACAAAAAGGGACAATGGACAATGAGTGACAGGATATCTCCTTCATATTGGCTGTTAGTTAGAAGAACATAGAGAATTCGGATATCTATTGAAGAGAATGGCACTCTTTCGTATCTTCGCATAACTCTTCTCTCCCTCAAGACATTTAGCTTCTTAGTAACCCAAGTTCGACTTATCCCAGTGTCCTCTGCTAGTTCATTCGAATTGATGGTTGGATCCCTAAGAAGGGCAGAAAGGAGTCTGATATCAAGGTCATCCAAGTGATTGACGAACTGAATGGCTCGTTCTCGGAAATACACAAGATAGTCTTCAAAAGAGAGGGAGATTCCATGTTTTTGAGAATAGATGATCTCATCGAGAATTCCGGTGAATCCCTGATTTCCGGATACCCTTTCAAGCCACTCATATGCTCGTGCAGGGTCATACACTATTGAAACAAGCTCTTTTCTAGGTGGTGTGACCTCTTTCCAGATTTTCAGCCACCTTGTAGAATCAGCACTACTCAATTGTTGCCGTGCAAATTCCATGGAGAGGTCATGGATACATTCCTTGCAGATTGAGCCAGCAGGAAAAGAGGTTCTAAAGCAATGGAACGATAGTAATGCCCCTAAGAGTGATGCATCTTTCTGATACGGTGAGGGAATCAGGAGCTCACGCTCTTGACTCATTTGGCCGATGGATGATATTCCGTCATCGTCTTTCTGGAAGATTATGGTGGGCGGCTCAACAATCTCGAAACCATACTTCTGCTGCAAATAACTTGAGATACTGTTCCATTGGTATTCAATATCTGTTCTTGAGTTATCAGGCAGATTCGTGCGTCCCATTCTTTCTTCCCCAGACTCTCCCATTTCGGTACTTTTTCATATTATAAACAATCTTTCCCAGATTGGTTGTGCGCACAAAACCTCCTTTACCTTCACCCACTTCAACATATCCGACCGCGGCCAAGTTCTTAACATGGCGAGAAACTTGTGCTTTGCTTAGAGCTGTTTCACTCTTTATCTCATCACGATTCTCCACCGTTCCACCCCTATCTTCGATAACTCCTAGGACCCTTTTGCGAGGAGAAGGGAGTTTTGTCAATGACATCGGAGAGAGGGAAATCAAATCTCCATAACCGGATTCTTGAGGGTCTGTAACAAAGTACACTGGTGAGTCTGTCATAAGTGATGCCATATAGGCTGCTGCGGTCATGACCCTAGTCCCGCAAGATGGGTTGAATTCCAACCCATATTCTTCATATTCCTTTCTAGTTACTGCGCCAAGAATTCCTGCTAGCACATTGTGATAATCCCAAGGTTCCACTTTGACAGGAAGAACAGGAATGCCACTTGACTCATTGTCAGCTCGAATCTTCAACATATCTTCCTTGTTTTCGTTGGTATACACTAGGACTAGAGCGTCGACAGGTCGCTTGTGTATTACGTATCCAACCAAATCGTTCCGGTTCAGTCCAAGAGTAGCTACATGTAATCGTTTCAATCCTACTCATAAAATGACATGGATTTCATCAATAAAACATTTGGTGCTCTGACAGTTGCACTCAGAGATACAACTTCCACCTTGTGATGAGAGTTTCTTCGTACTTGTTTGTTTACTCATAATGCGAAGGGGCTCTGAGAACAATGAAAATGCTCTCAGCTCCCCCTGATGACCCAGATTGGCCTTGGTCACCTATTCCAATGATCCCGAAAAGATGATGAGGTGAACATGACCAACAATGGGACTAGTATAGATATCGCGCGTGTTGAGATAGACACGCGCTTCTTTTTTTCAATGGCAATCATCCCAGTATTGACATCCATCATAACATTTCTCTGGCATGCCAGGATCCATTTGGTCAAAGACCAACTTCATTGCAGCATCTCTCATCTCAAGAAATTCCATCCGCAGTGATTCATCAATGGTATGGACATCATACTCTATATGTGGCGGGAGCGTATCACCAAATTGACAATAAAGGATGCATCCAACATCTACTGGGTACTCATGGATGCTCTCGATGACCATTGCATAACCTGTTGTGGCAAGCCGGTGGAACCTTCGTTTCTGACCCGTTTTAATATCGACAACAATACCTTCAACACCAAACGCGTCAGAGCTTAGATGTCCACTCAGCCCTATGTTCTTTCCATCCAATCTCTGTTCTACAACGACAGGGATGGCAGTATTGACTAATGCATCCAATCCAATGTAAGGCTGAGTTGTAAGAACATTCTGAAGAGCTGTGATGATTTGGTTTGTCGAGTGGTCCCAGATCCATTGCATATTTCTACTAATCCGTCCAAGCTCGAACTTGCTTGTAATCAGCTCACTCTTATTGTGCCGCTTGATCATACCCCCGATGATTTCTCGACTAATCTGATTCATTTGGGTGCCGAATTCGTTCCCATCAACTTTTCCTAAGACGTAGACAAGTCTCTTCGCATTCTCTACTGCTGCAGCAGCAATGGCATGATACAGACTACCTTCTACCATCTTGATATTTCTCAATCCTCGTTTATTCTCCACATACTTGAGATAGATATCCCTCATCGATGGACAATATCTGCTGGTGATACTACTGAGTCCTAGGGTGATATCGTATGGGGGGTCTATTGGAGGTAACTCCCACGCCCAGCCTCTAAATCGTTCATCGACCACGATTTCCCGAGACCTCTTTCTATACCGACGAAAAACCCTTCGCTTAATCTCTTCTGGTAATATATACAAGGTTAACACTCCATAAAGTCATATCAATTCAGAATTTGAGTACTGACCTTACCAAGCCCTGCAGTTCTATTCTTTCCAATGTTGGAGAATTCTGCAAATCTTGCAAGTCCGATTGTCAGGGGCAAGAAGTGTTTATGGTATTCTTCGAAGTCATAGTCAACCTGCCCAACAAAACCATTCACTACTCTCTTTCGTCCAAGAGGAACAACCACAGTGCGTATTCTATGAAAGGTGATATACACGTTCTCTTCGACCCATTTTCTGTACTCTGATACTTGGTCCAGCTTTGTACCGTAGCCGATTGTGTTCCAGACTCTTAGCAGGTGGGAAAAGACCTTTTCTGGAGCAGGCAATAGATATGCGTAATCAGATCCATAATTAGCCAATTGAGTTGGCGTTAAGAAATTAAATCGGACTTTCATTTTTGTGTGATCATCTGTTAGTCCTTCAGTGGACCAGAACTCCATCAATGTATCAGCGTCATGAGTCTGGAAATCAATACGTTTAAGCGGAAATCTATAGTGATGGATGTGGAAATCGTGCTGTGTTGTCAATGCCATCCTTCGTATAGTTGAGCTGAAGCTTCCAGTATCAAAAAGGTTCACACCAAATGTGTATTCCTTTCCGTTCTCAACAAAAGTGGAGAAATCCCGGCAAAACGGAAGTGGGTCAAGAGAATATGAACGAATTCCTTCTGAATCATGCACCTTGCTGCTAAGTTCATCACTATTCTTTCTTAGCAAATCCAAGAAAGCTGCACGTAGAGGAATTCCAGAGAATTCGAAATCTCCTGTAGTTGTGCTAGTTATGTGAAAACGTAAAGATATCATCCAAATCATTCACTCCTACGTAGTCGTGTTAGATATTCAACAACTAAAGCCCAATCACCGATTACTACAGCACCAGGGATATCTTCTGTGTAAACGCGAGGAATTCGGTAGTCAGCTAGAAGAGAAGGATAACAAGTGTAGCAAATCGCATTCCTCCAATGCAACAGCTGATTAGCAGTTTCAGACATTCCTATGTTATCAGTCAGGATTCGATAGTCGTCCTTTTGATAAATCCTTGTTCGCATGGTACGAGGATAACCAGAACTGATTCTCATTCGTGGATATTTGTTTCTTTCAATTCTATCAATCACAAAGATGTCATCAACTAGACCATGACGTTTGACTATTTGATAAGGGACTCTTTTCTTGTGGGTGGAAATCGGTTCTAGGTGCCCCCTAAGGCGTAAGGCTTCAAGTATGTCAATCTCAACATAGAATGTTGTATTCTTTACCCCCACTAGATTTGAACTCATATAGGCGATTACTGAATTCATAGTACCACGTAAGAATCCATGCTTTGCTAATGTTTTGACCAGAGGTCTATCAAATTCCTCTAGTAGAAATTCATCATCCAAATCTGAAAAGAGATCTCTGACACAGTATTTACCAATCTGTACGTTCTGATTAGCAAGTAACAGCGACTTCAATAGACCTAATGCTTGTGTTGGTTTGAATTCTCTTCCCTGAATCCACGGAGCATTTCGTTGTCTGCTGCCAGCCAAAGCAAGTGCAAGTAGCAGCGTTTCAGATTCAGTTGCACAAAGGAATTTCGCGTATGAAGGCATGGAATGGAATGCTTCTTTTGATCTTGATACAAAATCTGAGAATGACCAAGTTGTCTTCTCAGTCAACGAACTTGACGCAGAGAGAGGTAGATACAACACGGATTCACAGGGCGAGTGTCTTCCACCCCTCCCAAAGCGCTGTAGAAATGATGCTAAATCGTGTGCTTCCATGATTAAGAAAGGAACATCAAAATCCACGCCCACTTCAATAGCCGATGTTCCTATTAGAATGCATTCCTCCATATCCGAAACAGCCCTTCGTTCACTTGGAGGTATTAAACCATGAATCTGATTGACAACCTCTCCATTACAACCCCGCATCTCTAACTTGGTCATAACTTCCTTTGCTAGGTGTACCGCAAAAATCACAGAGGAAACGACTGCCAGAACTTTTACTTTAGGTTTCTCAGGTTTGTCCCACTTATAATCCAACTCGAAAAAGCGAACAATCTCATTTGCCAGTTCCTCTATCTCGTTTCCAGTGGTAAGGATGTTCTCCTTAGTATGAATCATGCATGCAGTATCCCAACGAATCTTATTTCTACTATTCCCTTCTTCAGGATACGATTTCGCCACAATGATATCAATATCTGGATAGGATGAGGACAACAGGTCTAGCGTATCTCCATGGGTTGCGCTAAGGTAAATCAGGTCCATGCACGGCTGTTGAGGGGGACCACGTAGAAGATTAACCATGAAGAAAAGCTTAGCCAATGTAGGCCCAGAATAGAGGTGGAACTCATCAATGACAATGCATTTAAAGCTCAATATATGCTCCATCAACCTTCCATGTCGATTGTACCAACCAGCAAATCCTAGATAGATAGTATCAGGATTAGTCAGAAAGATTCTTACTACACTCGGTTCCAGAGTACCTGTGAGGATCTCATCCATCGTGCTTCCTTTTGCATGCCCATCAGATAGCTTCTCTAGCGAAGCACCGGTCATATGCATTAATACTGTATCATAGCCATTGATGTCTAGAGCATCATCAGTGAGAGGGCTTGCTCCATCTATGACCTTTGTTCTACGACCCAGCAATTTAAGAAGTTGACTTATAGCGTCGACTTGATCTTGTACCAATGAATTCGTCGGATATACGAAGATTGTAGACTTCTGCTGGGATAAGACTCGAGCTAGCGCAGCAAGGGTCTTGCCTGAACCTGTAGGAGCATCGAGAACTATCACATTCTTATCCGATTCAATGACTTCCTTTTGATGCTGATAATAACGATTTCCGTCACCCCAATTCAAATCGCTGTATTCTAAATAAGCAGGAAGTACCTTGACCATCTTGCCCCTGCTCAACGCATTCCCTCCATCCGTCCAATCGAACTCGTGAACTTTTCAACTGAAGGAATGGGGATTTGATAGGTCGCTTTTGTCCCATCTCTTATCTCAATATACCGACCTTTTAGCTTAGCAGATATGAGGAGTGGCGTAGGAGGCACAGTCAGGAAACTTCCTGAGAGGATTTCAGTATCATCAGGTAGATCTGCAATGACAACGGGGCATGATGATGAAAATTCCCCCTTTCGTAGTGTCATTCCCATCTCTCGCTTATCAAGGCGAGCTGAAATCTGTTTCTTGCCAATACGGATGACTCCTGGAAGGTTATTCCCTATCGCGAAGAAGTGGAACAAAGAGAGTGGCTTGAGCTTGTAGTATAGACCAGTCTTTGGTAGATTCAGTCGATCTTGCTTCATAGAATCGAGTAGTGTTTCACCTAGGCTGTTCCAAGTGAAACTTGCAAGTCCATCCCCGTAGTGTTCGGTAAACACCTTGTTACCTATCCTGGGATGATATGAGCGTATTGCATTGCTTCTGGATTTCTGTGTCGATGATCCAACGACCAAGGATGTCGCCGCAGTTGCATAGGTTTCCATTAGCGGGAGATCATCTAGAT
>CAYPUO010000133.1:0-7247 GCA_964413775.1 uncultured archaeon | reverse complement strand
CTGACAATAGTGCGTCAATCGATTCAATTTGCATGATAGGCTTACCAATCTGTGCCTGTAGAAACGCTGACTTGCGCATCAGTTGTGACGTTTGATGGGAGATAGCTCATAGTAACACCTGTATTGACCGTCGCATTGCCATACTCTGAGGCCATTAGTTCAGATGAATCTCCGGTCCATTCAACCCATCCCTGGTCGGTAAGAATGAACTTGTGAAGGCTTTCGCCAGGAGCTAGCTCAATACTCTGCCCATTACCGAGGTCGACCGTTGTTGACTTGCTTGTGTTGTTGGCTGAGTCACTTCTTAGCGATGGAGGTGTTGAAGCAACCAGTGCCCCGCTCATTACTTGTATGAGAAGAACAAGTGCAATCGCAGCGACCGGAATAAGTTTCATACCTTTCATTCCTTCCTTCCTCCTAGCTGATCGAGCAACGCTCGAATCTCCGCCCGTGACAGCCATCTTGCCTGCTCAACCATCAAGTCAGCCTCAGTTTCTTCAATGCCCATGCTGATAAGCTGCTCCTTCAAGTCACCTAGCTCCTCTTCCGTCAGCTTGACCGCGGGTTCTTCGGCAGCCTCAGCTTCACCAACCCGAGCCTCTGCTATCTCCTTTGCACGCCTCGCACGTTCCTGACGAATAACCTCATTGAGAAAACCACCTCGCTCACTTGGCTTCATCTTATCTAGGTCTCGACGCAATACTTCTATGTCAGCTACAGTCAGTCCGACAACAGTGGCCAATTCAGTTAGGAGATTCTCTGTGTCAAGCGTATCAACCACTATGCTATATTCTGAAACGTCACCTATAGGTTTGATAATATTAATCGCAGACATCTCTTCGTTAATCCAGTCATGTAACATTTCTTTTCTAGAGCGGACTGGTTTTGGCGAAGGAATTTTGCCCTTAGACATGGCCGCTATCATCGAGTTGATCCATCTCAGCATCTTCGGTATGGAGAGAACACGGAACCAAAGGGCGGCAAGGGCAGAGAGCATTAGAATAGCAATCGCGCCATATTCGAACGCATTTTGCATCATTATCTGCTGCTCTGTTGCAACTGCGAAAACGATCGCGCGTGCAGTTACGGGGTCATAGTTGGGAGCAGAAAGGGTTACAACAATCTCGTGCTTACCTATTGATGGTAACCTGAAGTAGAATACATAGGTGCCATTGGAGAAGCTGCGCTCACTGTCCGTCAAGCGTGTTGTAGTCGGGTTCTCTGTTGTGTTTGCAGAGCCAACGACTGGCCTATTATTGTCCAAATCCCAGTATGTTACCCTCATCTCAACTACATAATTGAGAAACCCGGACGCAGACGGAGCTGTATAGATTAAAGTGGTGTTTATTGGACGAATTGTTAGATTGACCAGGAAAGATGCACGAGCGTAGTTCTCTTTTGATAGCACAACTCGGAGCGAGTAACTACCAAGCTGCAGAATGTCATATCCAGATTCACTGGGAGTGAAGTAGTACGTCCCGTTGCCACCGTCAAGGAGCTGAACGGTTCCGAATGGCCAGAAGACTGTCCTCGTTGCGTTTGTCACCCACTTATCGTTGACGGAGTCAGAGAAGCTGTAGGCCTGAGTATAATTATCCCCGTACGGAATGATGGGATTCGCCGAGCCAACTATTTCAGTGGCTATTGGATTGACCAACAGCCGAACAAGCACATTTGCATAGTCAAAGCCTTCTTTCTGGAAACTCACGGATATCTGATATGCAATCGAACTTGCTGGAACAATTGACGAATTCAGCGACAAGACATATGTTCCATTCCCAAGGTCAGTAAGGTTTCCCTCAAGTTGAGAAAGAAGATATGTTGCTTGGGCATCCAAAACACCTGTGTCGTTGTTTGTATCCCAGTACTCGAATTTGAATGTGGCATTCTGTCCGTAGTATACTGCAATCTGAGTGTTCGTGAGAATATTGATTTCAGTCGGAGCTCTCTTCACAATAACAGTAAACTGCATGGAGGAGGGAGAATACCCTTCACGAGAGCTGGTTACGGTTAGAATCCAGCTCTTGATACTAAGACTTGCAGATGGTAGAACGATAGTGTAGTAGCCGTTACCAAGGTCCGTTAGTGCACTGATGGATTCACCTAGGCTATAGGTAACATTCGCTCCTGATACAGGCGTACCAAGGTCGGTATTGTTCAAATAAACTGTAATGTTGAATACATTGCCCGAAATAACGTTAAGTACAGTCTTGCCACCAAGTGCTGAAAGATCAGTAGTGATTTCCCTAATCTCTAATGTCGTCTGAGTGTTAACACTCTTATAGTTGGTCGAAGTCGCCTGTATGAGTACTTGATAACTCCCCACCAAGACATCGCTGACAGAGAAGTATCCGATATACCTCTGCTCTCCAGCAGACCAGCTCAGAATTCCAGTGCCGCCAGCCCATGTGAATGTTAGGCTTCCCACCGTGATGACAGTGCTGTTAGACTGAATGAGATAGTCGGCATAGACCGTAACATTAGCGCCATTAACAGTAATATATGGATCAGTTTGAGCCAGCAACTTTGCAGGGATTTTGCTAATCCTCAATTGCGAATCCATCTGTCTCGATTCGTAATTAGCTCTCTCAAAACGTATTGTTAGCGCATAATCACTCGCAGAGTACAGAACTGATGGAAATGAGGCTTGATATATTCCAGAGCCTACATCTGCAAATGAATAAGTGTCACCAGATATCGTGACATTCACATTTCCGCCTGTCACAGCCTGGCCATTTCGTGCGTTCGTGATATTAAGCTCAACCAGAACTATATCGCCCCAGACAGGAACTTCCGGTATGGTGGTTACGGAAATCGCGATTGGAATCGCTGCAAGTAGTACTCCAACATCAATAGTCTTATTGAGATGAATGAACTTCGCAGCACTAACGCTGAACTGATAGAGCTGTGCATTAAGCCCTGATGTGTTCAGCTGCAGACTATAGACTCCATTGCCCATTGGAGTAATTGTTGCATCTGTACCATATAGTGAGTTCCAGTTGGTCGTGACCAGTGCACCATCTATTCCAATACCAGTGACAGCTTCTCTGAAAGTGATGTTGGCGGATACAACATCACCAAGGTAGTTGGTTGTTGAGCCAACAAGCTGCAAAGTGAGGACCGTTGCGACAGGATTCAGAACTACGCTATAGGCAATGTTTGTGACGTTCTTATAGTAGGGACTACCAGTCCAAGTGATATTAGCTAGGAAGAAGTACTTGCCTAGCTTGGAGAAGCCATTTGAGTCTACTAGAATCTGGTATCTACCATTTCCCTGATCTGTCCACCAGCTCTGAATAGATGAGGCATTCAGGGATTTGACCGATACAGTGGCTCCAGGCAGATGGCTGCCGGTTAGATAGTCAGAATACTCTAGAACTGCTGTCATATTGTATCCGAACGATGCGGGAGGAGTGGACAGAATTGTGCCTTGTGTTGAGCGAGCAGTGATCGAGACCTGAGTTGAAGTTGAGGTGTTTGAATAGTAGGGGACACTATTGCCCCAGCTGAAATCGAGTGTGATTTCTAACGAGTCAACTAGGGAAGAAGTAACTGAAGTTGACAAGAAAGTGACAGTGTAAACGTCGCCATCGAGTATCAGGCTGTACAAGCTATCAGAAAGACTATTGCCCACTCCGTATGTAAGTGCAAGGTTCGTTTTATCGAGAGTTATGGTGCTCCCATCAAGACCATCGGTTGCAGTAAACTCGAAGCTAACACTTTCCATGAATGGCGTGTTGAGAGGCGACTTCGTCACGAGCAACCTAGCTTCCCTTCGGGAAACCTCAATAGCAATAGTCCTACCGCGACCGGAGTAATAAGGAACACCAGTCCAACTGACTGTTACTGCAATAGAGTACCCGCCGAAATTGCCTAGTGCAATCGTGGATATGCGGATCTGATATTCTCCAGTGCCCAAGTCCACAACCCAGTAGTTCACACCTTTTTGGAGTGTTTGCGATGAATTTGAACAAGAGGCATCTACGATAGCTCCAGTTATTCCCGCGTTTGTAGTACCATCAGTATAGGTTATACTTATGTTAGCTAACGTCAGGTATGGTGCAGGGTCCGGGAGCGCACTTGCAAGCAATGCCCTTCTCTGGATTACTGAGAGATAGAATGAATCATTCGCATTGCTACAAAACCTACTGCCTCCATAGACAATACTTGCGTTGATATGATAAGTTCCTAGACTGGAGAATGCAAGGGTACTTAGTACGACTCTATATGTGCCATCTCCATTATCAGTAATCCAGTAATGTCCCGATAGAGAGGCGTCCAAACTAAGAGTTCCGCCATTCATCCCTGCAGTTGTATAGTCATCAAGATCTCGATAAGTCAAAACAATTGTCAGATTATTGCCATACTCTATTGGGGTGTATAAGCCGTGAGTGAGCTCCGTGTATCTGTCACGGGTCGTCAGTGTCACTGTAACGCTTGTCCGATTCTGATAGAATGGGGCTCCACTCCATGAGATTGAAAGTGTAAAGGAATTCGCTCCTGGTGCCCACGACGAAGTGTCTACTTGTATGAGGAAGACTCCAGTCGAGTCCCCTTCATAAAAGACGTTGAATCCATAGGTTGGCACAGTAATTGATAGGCTTGGAGAGTCCAAAATAGGCGCACCCGAAAGGACATCTCTATAGATAAGACTTAGATTGATGAGTTCATCATACGCAGTTATTGGCAGCGGCGTCCATTCGACTGTGGTCAAACGATATGTTGCATAGACCGTAATCTGCAGTGATTGGTTTGCGTAGTAAGGCAGAACACCCTTTGTCCAGTTCATCCAGACTCTTAACTCGCATCCAACCAGCCCGCTGAGAAATGACGAGTTGAATTCGATCCGATATTCTCCAGGACTGGTTAGGTAATTTACTTCGGTAATAACCATCTTGCTCTGAGTCAAAGACTGACCCGGAGTGAGAACATCGACATAAATATGCACATTCCCCGCATAAGCACCCGTGCCATTCAGAATCCCAGTTTCATTCCCCACATCATAATAAACGACCGAAAAGGTGACATTTTCACCGTAAGAAGTCATTGTTGGACTCTGGCCAATATAGATGTCTGTTGGAGCTGCTGTGACCCTCACTGAAACGCTAATTGTCTTGTTATAGAACTTGACAGTGGGTCCCGTCCAGTTAGCAAATATCTGGAGGCCCTGGCTTCCTACCGCACCCCACTGGTCAGCTGCGATTGTAATCAGGTATTCTCCTGCATCTGTGCTATTCTGAACTGTGAAATAAAGTCCAGGCAAAGTAGGACTTAGAACACTAACATGCACATAGTACCCACTCAAGCTCCCGTTCTGTATGCCTACGTCAGCATCTGTATCATAATAGCGCACATAAATTTGGAGGTTGCCAGTGTATGCTGACGGATCAACCGGATTTACGAGATAGAAGGATGTTAAGTGAGTTCGAAGCACAACAGTGACAGAAAATGTATGGTTTTGTGCGCCATACCGCTGGACATTGAAGATGACGTTGTAGGACTTCAGGACATCAGTATCTGCGGAGTAGATATTGACCTCATACACGCCTGATGTGGATGACTCTGCAACAGTGTAGTTCAGGTCACCAGCCTTATGTATTGAAGACCAATTGCATGATATTTCGCTTGCTGCGCCTGTGATTGGAGTACCGTGGTCAGTATCTGTGTACGTAATTGTGAAGGAAGTTGTATAGCCGACCGGAAGAGAGAGAAGACTCGTTGAGGGGATTGCAGATGTATAGAGCTCTCTGACCTGAATAGAGAGGATAATTGATCTGGACTCAAAGAAGTCCTTCTCAGCAGAAATCATAACCTTGTAGGTCCCAAGAGGAACCGAATTCGTCTGGAAACTTAGGAGATACTTTCCCGGTATTACACCATCTGGAGTCACGCTGTAGCTATCCATACTCCAGTTACAGGTTATCGATGCCCCATCAATTCCGGTTAGTGTCTGGTCCTTAAACTCGACCGTGAGTTCAGCATTGTACCCACGAGCAACATCGATTCCGGGAGCATCAGCCGAAAACAAGTTTGTCGTGTAGATTACATTCAAAGTGAAGGTTTCATAGATAGTATCGTAGTAGCCTCTGCTCCAGACTAGATAAATCTCATACTGGCCATTGGATGCCAGTTTCGATGTATCAATGGCGACACTGTACTCACCAGTTCCCAAATCACTGAGAGAACCTGTACCTGCATCTCCAGTGTAGGTCAAAGACCCACTGGACAACAGGTCTCCATTGTCTGAATCATTCACTCTGACCTGAAGAAGCACTAACTGACCATATGTGACATTTTTCGTCCAAGTAGTGCCTGATCCGACCGGGTATTTCACTGACATGGCTGTTGAATGCACAATGTCGAAATTCCTAGCGAAGAAGCCAATATTATGAACCTGAGGACTAGAGAGCGAATCAGTACAGAAAGCTTGGACTTGCCATAAACCAACAGAGGCATTTGATGCTCCAAGGTTTACGTATTGCGTCGTTGCGTATCCTGTAGCATTTACGACTGCCTGAAGTTCGGTCCAAATGTTAGAATCTGGTGAATATACTGTGAAGTAGACAATGTCATTTGCGTATTCAGCCGACAGTGTCGCACGAAATCGCGTGTTTTCGTCGGCCCTGAATGTATCGCTCCAAAGCCATTGAGAAGATGCAGAACTCCAGACTTCAATGTTCGATATCATGTTAGGCGATGAACCCTTTAAGAGCCAGAAACCGTTTTGGTTTGTCTTGGTGATATCATAGACTGAAATATTCACGCTCCCATCACCAGGTGCGCCAAACGTCCATCCTGAAGTAAGATTCGTCGTACGGGCATACGGCTGCGCGACAAAGTCTATGTCACGGTTTAATGGCAGACTAACATTGAAGAAGTAGTCCGACGAATACCCACCAGGTACAGCGGCATAGTGGTTTGTTTCCCATGACACATCCGTGTTATTCTGCACGAAATAGTTGTCGCCCAGAGTGAAGAGCTCTGTACTGTTAATCGTGAGTACATTGTATCGCCTGGCCCAGACAGTCACATCCACATCCAACGCAATGTTGATGTCATGGTTTGGGTCCGGAGGATTCGGAGAAGGCGTCCAAGTGAAATTGGCAAATGCGTAGCTTCCCCTGAAGATTTCAGACTCCGACGGATAAAACCATGCAGTTCCAAGCCCAAACACAGGATCCCCGCTGTCTAGAACTGGGTTGACTGTGACGCCATTCATCTTGAGATTAATATCGGAGGGCCTAGCC
>CAYPUO010000132.1:0-7273 GCA_964413775.1 uncultured archaeon | reverse complement strand
GTCCTCAACTGGCAAACATTCGTGCTATTCTGCTTCGCTCTTGGCTTTTGGCATGCTGCAATGTATGTAGAACTATATTCACTTTATGAAAACTGTGCAAATAGCCACACGTCTGTAGAGAATACATTATACAAAGTTGTAGGAATCATGTTCGCATGGGCTAGTCTTCTCCTGGGAACCTTCATACGGAAATACACATTGGTCGACAAGGTGAAACGAGCACTAGAAAGCGTCTTTGGCAAGATGGAAGAAACAGCTATGAAAGCCGCAAAATGGATGATGATTATTTCTGCTATCATGTGGCTACTGGTGATGGTGTGGCAAGTTTGGCAAATCACTTCTGCGCAGCCAATGAATGCAGCGTTCCAAGTTGGGTGACATAGTCTGAGGAAGTGAGAGCGACATGTGGACTTTTATTTCACGGCGCTCTCATATTCTTCTATTAGGAGGACATGATATAATGCTTGAAGCATACCAATGGGTTCTTGTTTCGATGGCGACCATATTGATAGCAATAGCCCTTTCACTTTATCTCTCAGATAGATACTTCGGAGCGTCTAACCTTGGAGGATTGGTCAAGAAAAAGAAGGTGGCATTTCTTGAGCGTCACCCATTATGGATCAATAGGATAATGATGTTCCTTATGGTTGGCTTTCTCATTAGCGCATCAGGGATGTGGCCAGTCTTTGTGTTCGGAATTGAATTCTTAGTTGAATTGCTTCCGTATTTTCTGATTTTCTGGGGAATGATAGTTCTGGCAATCCTAGCTACTATCTGGAATCGAAACACGAATTACAATACAACACCAGACTCTTAGTCGTATACTTAGTATAGCCTCTTCATAGCAGTTGTAGACCGTTCATTGGTTTCACAACTGCCTTTTTTATTATCATATATTATATCGAGAAGATTCAAATCAATGTGCCTGACTCGTTCTATTCCATCGGGTAGTCAACAATGCATCAGTGGCTCGTATCAGACCAAAGGCTGCTCCAACTTACCGCGAAGGCAGAGTTTCTCTTGATAGCAGCGGCCTTCTCTAGGCTCTAACGGGCCACTGATAAGATTGGGGGTTCGTCACGGTGGAAACTCATGCTGCTAGTACTCTTGGATTATTCTGAAGCCACATGAGCTGAACAGAGCTGCTAGCATCGGAGGGCTTGATTCCTAGCATGCTATTCACGGATGGGTTTCCAAAATCCACAAACACCATGCGTATTAACATAAGTTGAGGTCACACGTTTCCAGAGGTCAAAAGAGAGCAGATTCAATTCACAATGATACTATTGGTCGAGATTAGTAAGATTAAGGCACTTGAAATCCTAGACTCACGCGGAAACCCAACAGTCTTGACAAAGGTCGTTTTCGATCTGACGGTACACTGGCTGTCCCCTCTGGGCAGAGCTACATGAAGTTCACATCGATAGCAACTGGCTCCGTCTGGCACGGCCCCATGTACGTCCACACCCTTGACCGACCATTCAGGCTGTACCAGCTGGATGAGTTCTCAGTCATTGGTCAGCTGATCCAGAGTTCAAGTACCATGGGCAAGACCTACGTTGCTCTCTTCGATGAGAACATGCAGTGTGTCCTCCTGGTGCACTGGGGAGATTCATGGGTCGGCTCGACCAAAGGCTACTTCAACGTCTACTTCTATCCGCAGAATGGAGGTTCGTACTATCAGCAGTCTGGCTACATCTACAGCTCCTTCACCAAGACGGGCAAGCTCTGGTGGACGTCGTATCCTGGTGGGCAGGGCGGGATCATGGCCAGTATTGATGGCTCTGGTGATGCGTATCCCATAGGGGAGTGCGACAATGCCTCGCGGGTCATCAAGTACGTCGGCATCTTGGGCTATCGCTATAGCAGCTACAACCTGGTGGACCTGCGCATCCATGACATCAATGTGGTCTGCGACCTGAACGTGCACGACCCGAATGCGCCCTCAGTCCCACCGCCGACGCAGGATCCCCCTTCAGGTGAAGCTGTTTCTTGCGATGGCACACCAGAAGGAAACGGTCCTGCAGCGACAGCTGACCTTCCACCCGAAACGCAACAGTATGCAGACCAGAACATTGGTCTGGAATGGCTTCAATCGTGGTGGCCCACCCTCCAGATAACTGTGAATGTTGTGTGCGGCTTGGTATCCCTCACTATATTGTTGACTGTCGATATCTTGGGCTCGTTGAACGTAGTTACATCAGACTGGCAGATTCAGGGGCTTGATTTTGATGATCCAGTAAGAGCTCAGCAAATAGCAGACGAAAGTGAACAATTGGAGGTAAACACAGCAAAATCTGGGCTTATCCTCAATTTGGCAACAGCCGCTCTGACTGCCGCCTCGTGGTTGGTAATGAACTGGGTTACTTTCATTGTGTTCTGCGTTGCTCTCGGGACTTGGCATGCTGCTATGTTTGCTCATCTGTATGCTCTGTATCTGAACTGTGAGAATCAGCACTGTACGGTGGAGAATACCCTGTTCAAAATATGGGGCATAATGACTACATGGATAATGTTCCTCATCGGAGCAGTCATAAGAACGACCGCAACATCGCAGAAGGTATTGACCGTACTGGAAAGAATCTTTGGAAAGCCACAGGGGGCAGCGATGAAAGCAGCAAAATGGATGATGATTCTATCTGCCTTCATGTGGTTGATAGCAATGGTCTGGGAGACGGGCCAAATTCTTGCAATGCAGCCAATGAATGCAGCTTTCCAAGCTCCTAGTTGGGTAACATAATGAAGGACGTGCGAGCGAACTGATGATTTTATTATCGGGGCTCGCACAACCTTTTCTTATCAAAGGAGAGTAAGTATAATGTTTGAATTGTATCAATGGATTCTTATTGCAATGGCGGGTTTTCTAATAGCAGCGCTACTGTCATTTTGGTCCTCAGATAGATACTTTGGGACACGGTATTTTGAAGGACTGGTGAAAAAGAAGGAAGTGGATTTCCTTAAACGCCAACCGCGATGGAAGCTTGGAATTCTAAGATTGCTTGTGTTCACAACGATTATCAGCGTCGCTGCTCTTTGGCCCGTTCCTATATTGGGCGCTGAGTTCATTGACGAAACACTTCCTTGGATCCTGGTCTTCTGGGGGATTATAGCTCTGGTATCTCTGGGTGAGTTCTGGTTCCGTGATGACGAGAATGATGCAGGAACAGAATCCAGGGAAATGGAAAGAAAAGCAAAGATCTGAGGCTACGTGATACCGCTTCTCTTGGTCATAATTATCAGTGCTATCGTCCTGCTGTGTGATTCCTACTAGAAGCTGGCACCGAAACCGAACAGAGAATTCGTAGATTATGAAAGGAAGGCAGCTCAAGAACACGAGCTGTCTTCGTTTCTTTTGTTTTTGCTCTACCATCTGTTGACCCTTCTAGCAGTTTGGTTCTCCGAATTATTGCTGTGAAACAGCTCCCGAACGGCCGTTCACTCCCGCCGCCAACACAGGACCCTTCTCAATCCCAAGCATATGATGGTACTATTATGGGTACGACAGAAGAGAAAGCACTAGATAGAAGCTTGTCACCAGAAATGAAGAGTTGGGCTGACAATGCACTCAATGGCGGTGCAACGGGACCTTCTCCATATTGGACTGGTCCTTGGCCCTTGTTGCATATTCCAGTCGAGCTATTCGTAGAATCATGCTACGCATTCTTTGAGATTGTGATTGACCTGCTCATGAGCGTGGAAGTAGCAGCACTCACAATGAGCATACCCAACGAGAATGGTGTTTCACAGAGTCAGATCGATACAACGATGAGTGGTCTCTTGGTTGAGCTTCTCGGCGCGTGGGGTGGATTGATTGGAGCCTTGGCAATGACGCTGAGAATAGGGTTGTCTCTTATCGATACTATCTCGCTGATACCTCATCGGGGATGATTCAAGCGGTAGCTGGGCTTTACCTTGCATGGCTTGCGCTTTTCGGAGTCTGGGTCTGGGCAGTATTGGCTATGGTTGACCAAGGAGTCATGAGTCTTGGGGCTGCAGCAGCAGGATTCCTCGTCATGGCATCTTCGATTCTCAGCTTCATGATGAGTGGACTGAAAACACAATGGAAGGCGGCGAAAGGATTCTATGAGAAATACAAAGAAACCACGAACAAGTTCTGGAAGAATGTCCGAAAGTGGCAGGCGATATACACAGTAATTGTTATAATCGCCAAGGTGTCTGCATTTGTTACGTGCTTAATCCTAGCATTGTATTTGATGGGACTGCACGTTTCGCTGTACGGATGGTGATTCTCAATGCTTCCCTTGATTAATCTCATAGCATCAGCTGCGCTGTTTATGCTGTTACTGGTTATTGTAACAAGCAGAAAGGCAGAAGAAGCACTATCATCCGTTGGTTTTGCGAAATCAGTGATTTATCGAAGAATAGAGACGAGAATTCTTATCCTTGAGATATCATGGATATATCTGGTGGCATCGGTAGTATTATGGTTCGGGCTGACTATCCAAAACGGTCTCCTGTATGTCGTTTTGGCTGGAATAGCTGGATCCATTGTAATTCCTATTGACGTAAGGACATTGAAAAGGAAAAGAAAGCACGTGGAAGGTCCTGGCTTCTATCTCCAGTCAGTTGAATACTTGTTTCACAAAGGACTCAAATCTCATGTCCTGGATGCCTTGTCTGGACTCAGAGAAGAAGCAGTAACTGATGTCAATGCTCGTGCGGCCTTGGAACAGCTCTCGCATCGCGATGACCCACTTGGAGACTTCATCCGCGGCCACACTTTGATATCAGAATAAGAAACTATTGAAAGACCGAGTAGTGAGAGGTTCATTACTCGGCCCCTTTTTTCATATCCATGTGCAGGCAGTTTCTCAACAGGATTCCTGATGTCAGGATTTTCCTCAGTGTTTGTCTATTATTGTGTTCTCGTAGGAGTGCCAGATTCACCAATCCTTGTGTTTTTAATCCGATTTTTCTTGCTACTGCTGTCTTCGAAAAACACCATAGTGATTAACATTGAATTGAAGTCACACACTGCATTATGCGAAAAGAGGGCAAATCGGTCTCACGATGATACTATTGGCCGAGACTGGTAAGACTGAGGGATTTGAGATACTTGAGTCCAAGCAGCGATGATTGATGCTCTTACACAGGGTGCCCCCTGGCCTACGTTGTTCCTGCCCGCAAAGGACGCCTGCAGATCATGTAACAACTGGAAAATCACTCGTCGTCACGGCTATATTGGGGTGCGGTGGGTTTCGTCTTTTATTTTTGCATTACTGCTATGATGTGGATTATATCCATTCAGACCTATGAGATTGTTGTATCAGCTTACGGAGAGGCATAAGGATGATGTGCGAGTTTGTAGTACCGGTTATGACTGTGAGTCTTGTTCTTGCAATTGTCTCTGGCTTGTTCTGGACTGGGGGACTTGATGAGGATAGTGAAACGAAATTCAGTCAAATGCTATTTGGGAGTAAACTTCGGTCTTTGATAACAGCACATATAATCCTCTATGTGGGAATATGTGTTGTTGTCATTTTTGATACTACTCTGACAGCCTTTGACATACTTTCACTGGCAGCTGCTATGGAAGCCATTTTCCTAATTATCGGACCGCAGTTGTTCCTGAACTGGCATATCGGATCTCTATCTTCTGCATCTCGAAACAAGATGCAGATTCGTTTCCTAGAAGCTTTGAAAGACCCGAGTGACCATGATACTCTGATTTCTCAGATAGCGAATTCGTTGGTACACGAAACTCGAAGTGGAAACCGGGCATCACGAAAGGTGTTGTGCAATATTATTCAACGACAGGATGAGATTGGGACTCTTATCCATGAGAGCGCCCTTGCTATTGATAGCCAGCTGATTCAAGAACTACAAGATGGCACCTAGTAGTCGAAAAGGGGTACTTGAATGCTTGAGGGAAATCCCCTCAAGCTCTTTTTTTTCATTTACCCATAGTGTTTCTCTTGTTGGTCAATGTCGAAGCTCAATAGGTTGCTGTAGAAAGTATTAAGCGGGCTCAAGTGATTCCTGAAGATGTGGAAGGAATGTCGTGCATTTGGAGGCTGAAACACGAACCCGATTGAGTTTATGGTGATTACTGGAGGCATAGGAGCGGTCTTTTTGCTGATTGATTTTGCCGGCTCCCACAAGCGAGGACCTAGTGTGGTCCAGGCGGCTGGTTCCAAGATTGCGTCTTCGTTTGCACTGAGTCTTGTGATCTATGTTGGCCTTTTCTGTCCCTTCTATGGTGCACTGGCATATTTCGCGATTGAGAACTCCCCACTACCTTTCCTCGAATGGGGCATCGAATGGATCATAACCGGCCCAATTCTGGTCGTGCTAATCATCAAGATGCTCCGCGTAAGGACCGATGACGCATGGATTCTGCGCCGATGGATTCTGGAGGACTTGAAGAGGGCAGAGGACCCTCGTGCCCATGCGGACTCACTGATTGCAAAGATCCAAGAAGCACCTGAGAGCGATTCCTCGAAGAAAGCTCTATCCGTGCTTAGGAAGATATCCCTGCAAGGTGACTCGATAGGCAGCGCGGTTCTGATTGCCCTTGACGGCAGCGGTCTTCTCTAGGCGGCTGATACAGATGACTCAGGGCTCTCAGAAGAGCAAGTTTCGGATCAATTCATAACACAGAGATTTGCCCTAATCTTGATGGCTTTGGCGTTCTTCCTTGGAGCTAGGTGGGTCGCAGGGAGCTTTGGGAGAGTCCCAGGAGAGATCAGAGGCCCGTATAGCTTCACCAAGAAGGGTTCCGCCATTCGCTGAAGCCTCACGGCGTTCATAACCAGTATGCTATGCCTTCTGAGGACCATTGGGATTTGGTATGGCCAAAATACAGGATGGTAGTAATCTTAAAGTCCTTTGGAGCAATACACGGTGAATAGAATGCTGATACTTGAATACTTGATACTTGGCCTACTGTTTATGGGGGCGAGTTTTGCATATGTCTACTCGGTAATGAAACGAAAATCTCGGATGAGGAGCAGTGATTACAAAACAGCAGGCTTGAGCACATGGTATCAGCGGAATTCTGGGAACCTTTTCGCTATGGAAGTATTCTGGATACTTACATTGACAGCGCCCTTTATGTCACTCTATCTACTAATGTTGCTTTTCGCGCCTCATGATTTTGCGGAGTCCGCCCCAGACACATTGGTTGGATTTGTAATCGTGCTGATCGCGGGAGTACTTGCACCCTTACGGTTTAGAGAGATAGATGACGAAATCGAGAATGACGGAGGGAAAAGAACTCAATGCAAGGAATTGAACTCGTTAATGCTTTCCT
>CAYPUO010000131.1:0-7282 GCA_964413775.1 uncultured archaeon | reverse complement strand
GTTTTAACCTTATTACGGATGTACTCCATCATCATTTCACTAGTCCTATAAGGATACAACTCTGAGGAGATGATATGTCCGGCAATGAGTTGTCTATCAGATGCCCTTCGTGTGGAGCTCAAGAACTCCAAGTTCACTCAATGATGTATAGTGTCCCATTCTTCAACGAGCTTGCCATGTTCTCGATGAAGTGTCCAAAATGTGGATTCGCCCACAGCGATGTCTTTTCCGCTGAGTCACGACCACCAATGCGATGGACGCTCTATGTAGACACTGCTGAACTCCTGAAGACTCGTGTTGTTCGGTCCGGGTCCGGAACTGTCAGGTTTCCTGAGTTCGGTATTGACATTGAACCTGGCCCCGCAGCAGAGTCATACATCTCCAACGTTGAGGGAGTTCTCTACAGAACTCGTCCTGTTGTTGAGTCTGCCATCCGGTTTGCTGATGAGGAGTCTGAGAAGATACAAGGTGAGAAAGTCCTTGAAATGATAATGGCAGCGATCAAAGGGGAGCTTGCCTTTACCATTGTGATCGAGGATCCTATGGGTGTGAGCGGGCTTCTACCGGATGACCTGCGGCTCGTCAAGCGCGAAGAGCTTTCAAGGGAAGAGGCATCGAAACTCAGGGGCGCTCCGGCATGGCTTGAAACAGTTCGCGAAGACTTTCAGGAGCGTAAGGGTTAAAACGGGCTCACAGAGTGATGACACTACTAATGGGCCGGTAGATTAGTCTGGTAGCATCGTCTGGTTTGCATCCAGAAGGTCCCGAGTTCAAATCTCGGCCGGTCCACCACCACTGCTTTTCATGTGACCGATTGCGAGACTGCCAAGATGCACATCAATCGAGAGATGGCACCAGGCCACTCAGAATCAGCCTAGTACCACTCGATGTCGTATGCCTTTGCCCATCCCGGGTTCCGTTCAGACTCCGGCACGACAGATGAGTCGGCCCGCAGCTTCGGGGTGAGCGGGTATGCAGCCACGAGATGTTCTATTTCTTCCCTTTCATCAGGGGAATGTGCATCAGACACTCCCACAATTTCGTCAACAACACCCCTTTGCATGCTGACAAGGACCTCTGGCTCCATCTCTCCCACCACTATCTTGGTGGGTAGAGACTCCACTGTTGTCAAGGAGGATTTCACGCCTCTCTCCAACCACTGACGAATCGTCATTAGTGGCTTAAGGTACTTGTAGTGGAAGTCAAGTGGGTCATCGGGAAACTTGTGGTTACGACAATCCCCAAGCCAAGCTGGATCATTCCTATACTTCTTGAACAGTAGCACGTACTCGAGGTTCTTCAGTTTGAATAGCGATGTAACATCAAGATCATAGACCTCATACGACCTATATGAGGTGTTATGGTGCTTGTTTGTATCATTCTGGAAGTACAGCCTCTTGAGGGACTGGCAGGTGCTCAGCGGCGTCAGGTCTATTTTGTCATAGGGGCACGTCAAGTTGATGTCTAGGAGTTCCAGTGCTGGCAGCCTGCCCAGGGGTGTGAGGTCCAGCTCTCTCAGGTAGTAGCAATCCGCCAAGATGACTTGCTGTAGGTGGCCGCATGTTGAGAGAGGAGAGAGGTCCAGCTCCTTCACACCATTCGACCCAAGGTCAAGCACCCTCAGGCTCTGGCATCCTTCCAGTCCGCTCAGGTCAAAAACAGAATCAGAGTCCTGTGCTGATGGATCGCTTCCGGCGAAATAACTGATGCGAATCGAATTGATATTCGTGTGCCCCCCAAGGTCTGGCATCGTAAGCCTGCACTTAGACTCGTTCTGTATTAAGACCAGTTCCTCGAGGTCCCCGCAGCTCGACAACGGCCTCAGGTCGATGTCCGCAAGAGCGAGCTTTCTCAGCCTGAAGTGCTTCAGGGCATGACAATCAGCGAGTGCGGATAGGTCAAGTTCTCCACCGACGCCCTCAACCTCGACGTCCTCAAGGGCACTCATCCCTCTGAGGAAAGACAGGTCGAGGTCCTTCATGGTAGGCCATTCTATCTCACCATCGTATATACCCCCCTTGAATCGCAGATTCAACCTCCTGATACCAGTACGCCCGATGGGGGCCAAGTCTAGCTCCCTCACCGTCTTCGATTTCATCTCCAGCCAGAAGAGGATCAGGTGCTTGTATATGGGCAGGAAAGATAGGTCAATGGAGTCACGTTGTGTATGTATCCCCAGGGCCGAAACATCCTCTGGTAATGCCCCTCGCAGCATTTCTTGCAGGAGGGCATCCTGGGTGTCAGGCCATGCACGGGCCATGAACTCCTCTTCATTCTTGTGTATCCTGAAGAGGCCTGCCCGTGAACTGATTTCAAAGTCGTTCACGTCCTTCATCCCGTGCAAGAACGACAGATCGATACCGGAAACATCTGCGTTAGGAAAGTGAAGGACTATGTTTTCGGCAGCCACGAGCCCGAGGGGCCCTAGATCTATCTCACCGGCAGCCTGCGACGTCATAGTTAGCTCAAGGCTTTTCAGGTGTCTACACTTGTTTAGGACAGTGAGGTCGATACTGTCGTTGTCAGTTTCTATCTCCAATGCATGGATGTCATCGCCCAGTGCGTCTCCTAGCTTTCGATGAAAGGTTTCCTCGGTGTTTCCCTTGCTATATATCATCAAGTCAGGCCCGAATTTCAGATTTGTATCCGCTCTGAAGATGCTATTCTGAGTCTTAGACGGTTTCTGCCCATGCCTCATGGCTACCATTTTCGCAGTGCTTTCGCATGCTTATACGGATTTCGTGTTCCCTCCCGGTCCACCACTCTGCTTCTACCCAAATTGGAAGGCCTATTTGTTGTTCTCTTCATGTTGAGTCAGAAAACGAGGAATCCTCTTAGTTGCGTCTAGGTATTGGAAGACCAGTATCGAGAATGTTAGCAAGAAGGTTCCTAGTAGACTTCCGCCCAAAACATCAGTGAACCAGTGAACATTGAGATATACCCTGTCGAAACTAACAACAGACACGATGGCGACAAGAAGCGCCCCAGATAACGGCTTTGCGCTTGAAGTTCTCCATACTTGCCACACAAGATATGCTAATATGCCGAAGAACACTATGCAGCTTGTGACTTCACCGCTGGGAAAAGAGTTGCTTGAATCATACACCAATGCGTCTACAGGCCTTGGCGAATAAATCAACGTTTTAGCTATAAGCAGGATCACAGCATCTCCGCCCATCGCGCCTAATAGCAATAAGCTGTATTTCCGGTAGTTACTGTAGAAAAGTGCTGCAGCTGCCACCAAAGAGATTGGAAGCAGGATGTCTGTGTCAAAGATGTTGGAAACCACCACGGCCACTGCAGTGAAAGAGTTCGTTTGAATTGACGTTGCCCAGTAGTTAACACTTGCATTTACCGAGGTGAAGCTACTCTTGAATACAGCGAGAAGTAGAAAGCTGATTAAACACAAAAGGGAAAGAAGCAGCATTGAGCGTTGCTGCTGCAGTCTATGACTCAAGTTATGGCCCCTAGTTTTCGCAATTCGTGCTTTCATGAGAATTATAAAGGTTTAGAAGCAGTTGTAGCTGTCTTGGCCAGATGCTTCTGACTGTACCGTGCATAGACAGACGAGTGCAATGCGCGTAGCGTTTTCTGCATACATTTCCGAGGTTCGACCCGATTTCTGTGTCGATGTTGTCGACTAGGAAAGCATCGACAAGGCAATGCTTAAGAGGGGGCCGTTTAGGGTTCGGTTACAAAATTACAAGGACCTAGGCAACGTAGCGCACAGTGCGTAGCAAGACCTCGTGCCTAGAAGTCTTGGATGGTGCATACACAATGCAGTTATTCGAAACATTCTCTGAAATGCATCCTTTCGAGCAATTGATGCTATACATAGTCATCTTTGCAGCGATTGTGAGTCTTGTGTATGCCTGGTGGCTCAGAAAGGGAGTTCTTGAACTTCCAAAAGGTACTGAGCAGATGCAGAAGATTTGGAATGGCATAAGGGAAGGCGCTCTGTCCTATCTCCGTAGGCAACTGAGGAGCATCTTACCTGTCCTTGCAGGTTTGTCCATTCTTCTCTTCTTTACAGTGTATATCACTACCCCAGAAAGAGGCACTTTAGTGCTGTTCGGTAACTCTCTTAATGGCAAGATAATAGTCGGTGTCGGGCGGTCGTTAGCTTTCGTTCTGGGTGCTAGCTTCTCTCTTATTGTTGGACAGCTAGGCATGAGAATCGCTGTCGAATCAAATATCAGAGTGGCCCAGGCTACACGTGAAGGTGGACAAAGATACAACAATGCGTTGACCATAGCTTACCGCGGTGGGACATTCACAGGAATGCTCACGGACGGACTTGGTCTCTTGGGTGGTACGATTATTTTCATCATCTATGGCATTGCAGCTCCTGACGCACTCCTAGGTTTTGGTCTTGGTGGCACTCTTCTTGCTCTCTTCATGCGAGTCGGTGGTGGTATCTATACCAAGGCCGCTGATGTTGGTGCCGACCTTGTAGGGAAAGTCGAGCAGGGACTTCCTGAGGATGACCCACGAAATGCTGCGGTCATCGCAGACCTCGTTGGAGATAATGTCGGTGACTGTGCTGGCATGGCTGCAGATATCTTCGAGTCCTATGAGGTTACAATAGTGTCCGCACTCATTCTTGCCATAGTGCTCTATCTTGACAACCCTACGCTGTTCGTCTTTCAGTTTGCGCTTGTTGTATTCCCGCTCTTTGTAAGAGCAATTGGTGTTACCTCTTCAATGATTGGGACGTTGATGGTGCCGGTATGGCCAAGACTTCTCAAGAAGCAGGCAGTCTATGCAGAAAAGGCCATGTTCCTCTCTTATGAGGCATCAAGTGCATTCACCATAACTCTATCCATGATTCTGGCATGGTTGTATGTTGGGGACTTGCGTTTTGGTATTCTCATTGCGGTAGGTGTAATGCTTGCTGTATCCTTCAACCCGATCACAAGCTACTTCACTTCGCTCAAGAAGCCGCCTGTCAAGGAGATCGTAAAATCAGCTGACACCGGATATGCAACTTTCATACTGTCAGGTATTGTTGCTGGATATGAGTCCACAGTTGCAGCATTGCTCGTGATTGTAATATCATTTGGAATCGCGACAGCGTTGTTCTTACCGGGTGTTGCAGCCTTCTTCATACCCGCTATTTCATTCAATCCTACCACGCTGGATGGCGTTGTATGGGTTCTATACGGAATCGCACTGATTGGTATCGGAATGTTAAGCCATACAGGCAATAACCTAGCTATGGACAGCTATGGTCCTATCAGCGACAATGCCGCAGGGATTGGCGAACTGTCACCAGGTGACTTCGACGAATATGCCATGAAGACCATGGAGGAGCTTGATGCTGTTGGAAACACAACAAAGGCCATCACAAAGGGCGTTGCTATAGCCTCTGCAGTCATTGCTGCAGTCAGCCTGTTTGATGCATATGTTGTTGTTGCCAATCTGCATCACCTAATTGTGGACAATCCTCTGGTGTTCTCTGGACTGCTTCTCGGTGCAGCCATGCCATGGCTGTTCTCATCTTATAACATCAAAGCAGTGACACGTGCAGCAGGCCAAATGGTGCGGGAGGTTCGGAGGCAATTCAGGATTCCCGGTATCCTTGAGGGTACCGTGGAACCCGACTATGACCGAGCAGTTGGCATATCGACCACTGCAGCTCAAAAGGAGTTGATCTCCTTGGTAGCTCTTACAGTGACGGTGCCTATCATTGTTGGAATTGTCTTGGGTGTCCAAGCACTCGGAGGCTTCCTAGGTGGAATCATCATATCTGTTCAGATTCTAGCAGTGTATATGTCCAACACTGGTGGCGCCTGGGATAATGCGAAGAAGTCAATTGAGGATGAGCCCACTGACATTGAGGCAAACACTGGAAAAGGCTCTGAGCGTCATAAGTGCGGAGTTGTTGGTGATACCATCGGCGATCCGCTGAAGGATGCCGCAGGTCCCGCTCTCAACCCAATGATCAAGGTCGTGAACCTGCTCAGCCTTATCATGGCTCCATTGCTCGTCCAGTTCGCGTTTGGCGTATCCCTCGAGGTAAATGTCCTTCTTATTGTTGCTATCATTGTCCTGTTCTTGATTGTCGTATGGTCAATCAGACACAGCGGCAAACCGGCAGAATTCGCATTGCCTCCGGAAAGCGAAGCTGAAGCGATAAACCAGTAATGAAAGATGGTGGCCCACAGCCACCTCTTCTCTCTTTTTTTCTAATATCCCCCGTCAAAGCATTAATTAGTATCGATGTCATACGCAATTGCGAGTTTCTCAAATGATTTGAGAAGGAGAATGTAGTGCCATCTCATGAGGAGAGATGTTCTGGTATTCGCTCTTTTTTCTTTTTTACACTATTGAAGATTTGAACATTTCCTGATTTCCTGTTAGGGCCGTCAGAAGTGAGGAACGCGCTGGTTATCTTCAGAGAGTATCTTATAATGGCAGTAATTCACGATTTTCTGGCATTCCCAAATCTTTAATATGGACCTCCAAGCGAGCTTTTCTGTCGGACTTCAAACCAGAGGTGGAGAAAACGATAATTCCTTTTGAAACTGGTCTACAACTGCTGCAGTTTGACACAGGAAACACTGCTTTCATGCTGTTAGCGACTAGCCTGGTCATGCTAATGACCCCTGGACTAGCATTCTTCTATGGTGGTCTCGTTGGCCGCAAGAATGTGCTAACAATCATGTTCCAGAGCTTTGTTTCGCTAGCAGTAGTTACTATTATCTGGTTCATCTGTGGCTACTCGCTCTGTTTTAGTGGCGATGTCTTTGGGATTTACGGAAACCTTGACAAAGCATTTTTGAATGGGGTTTCTCCCACAAGTGTCTTCACGGGGAACGGGCAGATCCCAGAATTTGTTTTCATAGCGTACCAGATGATGTTTGCTATCATAACCCCTGCTCTGATTACGGGTGCCTTTACAAACAGGGTGGACTTCAAAGCGTATCTGATCTTCCTCGTAGCCTGGCTACTCTTTGTCTACTTCCCGTTTGTTCACATGATTTGGGGCCATGGAATCCTTGCACAGATGGGTGTCCTGGACTTTGCCGGCGGGATTGTTGTACATGCAATTGCAGGGACGGCAGCTCTTGCGGCGGTATTCTTCGTTGGCAGACGGCATGTTCAGGAGTCGGGCCCGCACAGCATCCCACTGGTTGCCCTCGGTACCGGGCTCCTATGGTTTGGCTGGTATGGCTTTAATGCCGGCAGTGAGCTGCAGGTGAATGCCATTACTGCGCTAGCATTCCTGAATACAGATCTGGCCGCGTCCATAGCAGGATTCACTTGGCTGATCCTAGAC
>CAYPUO010000130.1:0-7335 GCA_964413775.1 uncultured archaeon | reverse complement strand
TCTTTCACGTGTTTCAGGTTTTGTCACCCAGAACATTGTGGGCCCGACAACTGCAGGGAACTGCGCCTCAGCAATCAACTGAGTAATCTTATGACCTTCTGTGCAGTGGATTAGGACGAGTTTCAGATTGAACTCCTTTGCTATTCGAATAGCAGTGGCTATGTCGTCAGCTCTGTGGGCGTGCGCGTGAAGTGGAATCTCTCTCTTTACCACCTTGACCACAACTTCCATTCCGAGGTTTCTCTTTGGAGGCTGTGGTTCCGCCTCCCCCTTTTCCTTTGCCTCTCTCGACTTAGCTCCATACGCCTTCCATTCCTCAAGGTAGTTCTGAGCATCTGTGAATGTCTTTCTTAGGAGTGCAGCTACGCCCATCCTTGTTGATGGAGTTCTCTTCTCCTCGCCATGGACACGCTTTGGGTTCTCACCAAAGGCAACTTTCAGACCCGATGGAGCAAGAACAACCATATCATCCACTACGCCCTGGCCAATCGGCTTTACAACAAAAGCCTGGCCTCCTATTACGTTGCCAGAACCTGGCCCGGTATTGATACAGGTGACTCCTCCTTTCAGGACGTCCTTTAGGGATGGTTCGTATGGGTTAAACGAGTCTATTCCTCTCATCTCGGGTGTCAAAGCTGATGTCGTTTCATTCCCATCCATTCCTGCCCACCCTATTGAGCCATCGAACATGCCCTGATGGCAGTGTGCATCGACGAATCCGGGGAGGACATACCTGCCCCCTGCATCTATTACCTCGGTGTCCGCTGGGATCTTCACATCTTTCCCAATGGCGCGTATCTCTCTATCAAAGAGGAGAGTTCCTCCTTCTATGATGCCCTGTAGTGGGCACAGTATCGTTGCATTCTTGATGGCCCGCATTTTCGTTTCTCCATCTCGTCTGACTCCTTTATCCCTGAAAAAGGCTTCTTTATAGAAAACTGCTAGCTAATCAGTTTCTTTTTTTTTGGAAAGGTTCATTATTTGTTAATCATAACTTCTACTGAGAGAAATGAAAAGAGTGAGACCTGGTCCGGGTTGTGCGGTCTGGGAGATAACCCTGCGCTGCAACCTGAATTGTATTCACTGCGGATCTGCGGCTGGAAAGGCTCGCAGTGATGAGCTGGATACACATGAAGCCTTGGATCTGGTACGGCAGTTGAAGGAAATTCACTGCAAAGGCGTTGCCATGATGGGCGGCGAGCCTCTAACTCGGCCGGATTGGCATATTATCGCAGCAGAGATACGCCGTCTTGGGATGGACCTCTCCCTCATAACAAATGGTTATGCGATATCCGAAAGCACATTCAGCCGGATTGAATCTATCCAGCCTGACCTTGTCACAGTGAGTATTGACGGCGCTTCTCCTAAAGTTCATGATGGCATCAGAGGAAAGGAAGGATCATTCAGTCATGCAATAAGCACGCTGAACCGATTCGTGGATATAGGTCTGCCAACTGGTGCAATAACAACTGTTCATAAGCTCAACCTCAAGGACTTGAAGGCAATCCGCAGTCTGCTCGTTGACAAGGGTATTGCATGGCAAGTACAGATAGCCACACCTTTTGGACGACTAACAAGGGAGTATGTTCTATCAAGAGAAGAGTACTACTCAGTTGCCATGTTTGTTGCATCATCTCAAGAGAAGTATCCCAAACAGCGCCTGACTGTTGCTGGGGCTCATGATATGGGCTATTATTCGGAGCTATTGCCCAGTGTCCAAGTTGTTGCTTGGAACGGCTGCCAAGCGGGAATCTCTACTCTCGGGATACAGAGTAATGGCGACCTGAGAGGGTGCCTGGCTCTCCCAGACACCTATAACGAAGCATCAATTCGTAGGAGCAGACTAGTTGAAGTGTGGAATAGCGATGAATTCGCGTCATACTCGAGGAGGGTAAGAGATTCTGACATCAAGGGTGCATGCGCAGCATGTGAACACAAAGCTGTGTGCAAGGGAGGCTGCTCTGCAGTGTCACTATCTCTCGGTGGTGGGTTACACCAGGACCCCTACTGCCTAAGACTGATAGAACGACAAATCAAGTGATGCTCTTCTTAGATACATAGATTAATTTTGAAAGATTGCTTAGATTATCCTATGTCGTGGAGAGGTGATCCCGTCATTACTGGACTTCGCATAGTGAGAGCCAAGTTCGGTGAGCGGGCATACAGGTTCATACTCCGTTTCGCACGGAAGAAACACCATTCTTCTCCCATGCCCGAACGTCTAGAGGAGATTGGAAGGCTTGCTGGGCTCAATGCTGAGGAAAGCGCAGCTGCGGTAGCTAGTGCAAAGGCTGCAGCCACATTTCCTATCTGGCTGAAGGCAGTGCTATCTGCTATTGCTATTGGTGGCGGAGCATTCATTGTATGGTATGTGGCAACCAGTCAGCACCTGTATCAACCAGGCACCCTATACGCCAGTATAAGCCCCACTGACTTCATTCAAAACCATTGATGCCATCTTTCTGTTGGCTAGGATGAACTGACAATGTAGGTGATAGGAATGAACTTGCGACGAGCAGAGCAATACGTGCGACGCAAGGTATTCGCATCGGGAAATAAACGGCTACGGCGTTTGTTTGAGCCTGCGTTCTTTCGAAGGAGAATCGATAATAGAACCGCATATCAACTGGGCCAATTTGGAGCTCTGGTGGGACTTAACCAGAGTGAGATAGAGGGGGCTACAAAGCATTACAGTGGTGCTGTCAGTAGACTCTGCTCTCGAATGCTATTTATGCTGGTTGTTGCGTTTTTGATTTTCGTGCTTGCTGCTCTGGCTGGTGTCAATTGGGCATCGTATCTTGAAGAACCCATAAGTACCTATACCCCTGGGACTAGGTATGCTAGTATAGGACCCTCTGACTTCGGGGAGTAATCCATGAAGATTAACATTGGCTGCGGACACAATTACATGAAGGGATTCATTAATGTTGATGCCTTTGACAAGTCCGTAGCAGATATGGTGATGTCTGCCCATCACCTTGAGTTTGAGGACAACATTGCTGACTTCGTTGAATGCAGCCACGTTTTGGAGCATCTGGGAGCTGTGAGAAGCATTTATGCCATCGCAGAGTTCTATCGCGTGCTGAAGCCTGGGGGCACCCTGAGGATTGCTACGCCAGACATTGAAACAGCCTTTGAGTCGTTCAAGGAGCGTAGCAGCGACGATAGGAAATACCTAATGAATTGGATATATGGGCTCGACACTGAAGGGATGAGCCATAAATATGGGTACCCAGAGGAACTTCTACGTGACCTTCTTTCAGAAACGGGATTCGTGAGTATCCAGACAAAACAGAGATGGATTAATTCGAATCAACCTGAGCTTCTTGCGAGTTGCAGGAAACCATTGCGTATAGATGGATTCCATTTGGTTTCTAAATATCGCCACAAACTCATTGAAGATCATGTTATCAGAATCGATAATCAGGTTATCGGACTTGACCAAGACCGAATTGTCCAACGCACCTTGCAAGCGATAGTCGAAACATCACCGAATGAGCTACTGTCGTCAAGAGTGATTATTGATGCGTGCCTTGAGAGTCCTGATATTTGTCTTGTATTTGTGAGGTTCTTGGTACAATATGGATATGCGATTCCTACTGCTCTTTTGGAAGCAGTGGAATTAGCGAAATCTCTCGCATTGCCTGAAGTTTTGGCACTTATCTTAGAGCAAATGCCAGATACCCCTGAGTCTCAGGACGAACTCCTTCTGGACACATTGGAAATGGGACGAAAGAGCATCACAAAGCTGGCAAAGCGAAAGCAGCGTGATTCAGTGGTCACAGCTCTGGAAAAGACCAGAGACCAAATCAATGAACCGCTTGGGCTTGCCCTCTTTTCGGAGGAAGCGATTGAACAGGCATCTCTTCGGGTTCTTTCCAAAGGTATTCAGGCTTTTGCCAAAGATGATTTGAACGGTGCACTGTATCTACTCGAGCGCTCGATTCACCTCAACCGCCTGAATCTGCTTGCGCGCTGGAATCTGGCCCGCGTGTCCTACTTGCTCAATGGAGAAGCCGAGGCAATCTCTTTTTATGATGCCTGTTTTAGATCAGTTGATTGCCAATTCGGGAGAATGGGTGATGACCTGCGAAGATCGTTAAGAGAGGACGTTAATGCCATCCACGAGAATAACCGTGAGTTCTTGAATGAGCCTAAGTATCAACTCGCATAACGAAGGAGGACTCAGATGCTTCATGGGTAAAATTCATCTTCTAACGTCGACTCGAAGCAGCTATGCCATATAATTTGGTGAGAGGCCAAGAGGACCACCTCCAAGAAGTCCTTTCTCTTCTGGAAGAAGTTAACCTTCGCACAGAGGGAGTTGAGAAGTCTTTCCACGATTTCCTGCTGATTTCAGATGAATCGGGTGTGATAGGTTGTGTCGGCCTTGAAGTTTATGGCTCAGTGGCACTTCTGCGCTCTCTTGCTGTAAGACCTCGCCTTCAGAAGAAGGGGTACGGAGGTGCTTTGCTCGATGCAGTTCTGGAGGATGCAGCCAAACGAGGTATTGCCGAAGTCTACCTCTTGACTAGTACTGCTGAGAGTTTCTACAGACTTCGAGGATTTCAGATAGTTGACAGGTCCATTGCCCCAGATGCTATCTCAAACACCCAAGAGTTTTTGGAACTCTGCCCTTCTGGCTCAGCCCTAATGCTGAAACGGCTGTCGTGAAGAGCCGGCCTACGATTTCCGCCCCTTTGGTAGTGCACCTACAGTTTCTTTGCAACCAATTCGGTGAGGTCTGCAAGGCGGCTGGAGTAACCGGTTTCATTATCATACCATCCAAAGACCTTCGCCATTTTCTCATGTGTGTGTGTTAAGAGCGAATCAAATATGCAGGAGTGTGTGTCGCCTATATAGTCCGAAGATACGAGTGGCTCTTCAGTGTACTTCAGGTATTCTTTGAGTTTGCCGTCTGCATAGCTCTTGAAAGCAGCATTGATGTCTTCAACTGATGCCCTCTTTTCCGTATTCACAGCCAAGTCGACCATAGAAACGTCCATTGTTGGAACTCGAACAGCAATACCATTTAACTTTCCAGCAGCCTTTGAATAGACCAGTCCAATTGCCTTTGCTGCTCCTGTTGAAGTGGGTACGATGTTCCATGTTGCAGCCCTTGCCCTCCTGATATCAGAGTGCTGCATGTCTAGGATCCTCTGATCATTTGTCACTGAATGGATCGTTGTCATAAGACCTGATTCAATGCCAAAGCTTTCGTCCATGACCTTGACCATTGGAGCTAGACAGTTGGTTGTGCAAGATGCGTTCGAAATGATCTTATCGGTGTCAGGGTTATACTCTTGCTCATTGACTCCCATTACAATCGTGCGCATCTCTCCCTTCCCTGGTGCGCTGAGGAGTACTTTCTTGGCTCCAGCTTGGAGATGTTTTTCGGCATCAGCAACATGTCTGAATAGTCCTGTAGACTCTATTGCTACATCAACTCCGAGCTCCTTCCATGGTAGCTTTGATGGGTCGCGCTCGGAAAGCACTTTGATTTCCTTTCCATTGACCTTTATTGCATCATCGAGGCTTTCAACGGTCCCGGTGAAGGGCCCCGCCACAGTGTCATGCTTGAACAGGTGACCAAGTGTCTGGGCATCACTGAGATCATTTACTGCAACAACTTCAAAGCTGCTCTTCTTCAGAGCTGCACGAAGGTAATTCCGTCCAATTCTTCCAAATCCATTGATTCCAACTCGAACTGTCATTTGCTACATCTCCACAGCTGGCAGAAAACTTCTGTCGAGAGTAGCTCAACAACTTTGCTATATATATTCTGCACAAGAGGCCACATGATCTGCTTACTCGACATGAAGAGAGCTTTGGTATTGTCGCATTCCTAAGTAATAGGCTGGGATAAGCAGGAATTCTACAAACCCAACGAAAAAGAATGGGGCGATCGGTCCTATCGTATCCCAGAAGATACCTCCCACAAGTGGTCCTGAGAATCTGGCTGCACCCATTGCAGCCTCGAATCTGCCGAAACCTTCTCCCGCCTTCCCTTCATATGCTGTGCCGAGAACTGAGGTCATCACGGTGAAGACTCCCAATCCCGCAACGCTCTGAAGGGCAAACAGTGGTGCAACCAGAAACATACATAGTGAGTTTCCACCAATCAAAGATGGTAGTAAGGCCAAGAAAAAAGTGGTTGAGGACACCACAAGAGCCGATCCTGTAACGCCCAGTGTTTTGTTAGAACGGTCAGCCGCTCTCCCGATGGCTCCGCCAACAAAGGCAGTAATTACTCCCCCTGGGAGATACAAAAGAGCAACCATCTCAATCTGAGTGGTGAAAGCTTCGAGGATAAAGAGTTCAACAAAGGGAGCTAGGAGTGCAAGCACAAAAGCATCCACAGCGGCCGCAAACACCAAGGCTACAACATTTCTCCCGGGAACGTTTATTGGTGAGGTCATAATCACATCAGTTCGCTTGATGAGAGGGCGCTTGTCAAGATAGACTATAAGCCCCCCAACAACATTCATGAATGCATAGAACTCGAGTGCAAGGTAAATGCCTGTTACCAAGAAAATCATGAATCCAATGACAGTGCCGATGATTTGCCCTTGCGCAGTCACTGCGCTCCTCTTGCCAAATGCCTCCGACCTATTCTCCCTCATCATCCTCTCCGAGATCTCTGCGTCGCTCCCGACAGTGTAGAAAGCTACACCTAGCCCCCAGATGAGGCTATCCAGAATGAGAAAATCTATTGACCTCGCATAGAACGAAGCAGCCATTCCCAAGTATGCGACAGCCCGTATGACCGAGCCAACAAAGATGGACTCTCTCCTATGTCCCTCCCGTGTGATTCTTCCTGCAACAGGAGAGAATAACGCTGAGCCTAGAATTAGCAGTGCAAAGACTAGTGCAACTTGAAACCCAGTAGCTCCAAGTCCTGCTGGATCATAGGCCATAATTGGAATGATAAATGATACAAAGAAGAATCCGAGCGAGCATAGGATTGCTGACCTATAGACTGATGTAAGGGACTGCCAGTCCCTCTGTGGCGCTTCTTCTTCCATATCGACCAAAGAGCGAGTAGAGTAAGTCAAGAAAAAGATTGCACTTGACAGCTAGATTCGCCCTAAGAGATATCAGGGCAGTCCGACTACCAGTAGTCTGCAATTTGGAACTGCCTATGTAGTAACTATGAATCAAAGGTGAGTTGAATGGAGAAGATATTCGAATCTATCAATAGTAACTTGGATGCATCTATTGCCAATCTAGAGGAGCTTCTGAGGATGCCTTCAGTTGCTGCAAAAGGGGAACATATGGAGGAAGCTGCCGAATGGGTTGCGAAGCAGCTTGAAGGAATCAAGATGAGTGTAGAGG
>CAYPUO010000129.1:1921-7360 GCA_964413775.1 uncultured archaeon | reverse complement strand
CATTACAGTGGATATTGATGACCATGTCCGCCTTGCTCCACGCTTCCTGCTAGAGAGCGTGGGCTAGTCGCTCTGTCGCGGTCCCGTTAGGTCTGTCGGCTGTAAGGAGACTTCCACTTCCGCCTCCGCCTAAGTCGAGGTTGTCTATCCATGAGAGGTACTGATGGTGCATATATGCAAGGGGGTTCTCTACTGGAATTCCAATGATTGCTCCTCTGAGAGTCTTGGGATCAACCTTCTCTCTCATGATTTTGTGGATGACTTCAATTCCCTGTATCTCGATTCCATGTTGTGTCGAAACCACAAGCAACACGGGGCCCTCTTGCATACCTTTCATCACGAGCACCGGTATATCGATCGGGGTGGTTGTGTTCAGCTCTATTCCAGGAATTATTCCCTTTGTTAGCTCGCCCTTTCTCGCGGTTGCGGTACCAACTGTTAATTCTTCAGACATAATCAAGGCCTTCAGTACCGATGGTAATAAGTGACATGGCCTTTTCTGACTATTCATTCTACACTTCTGATTCTGCTCTTGGTGGAGTCGGCATCACGATTCGCAGACGTGTGCTGTATTCTAAGGTAGAACACAAATATCAGAAACCAGGGAATCAAGACAAGAGATGAGAGATTGTCTGGTATAATAAAGACTGCACCGCCATACTCGCCCAGTACAGCAAGTACTACTTTCCCCAAGGTGCTTACCAATAAGGCCAAGCTAAGAATAATGAGCACTGCTGTGTAGCCTTTCGTCTTCCTAGATGACATTGTTTTCATCATCCTTTAGTTGAGAAATATCTTGAGTCAGGCGAAGATAAACATACGATAGAGAGTAATCTCACGAACAACTGTGTTCATGGCATTGCCAGGATACTCTGGAGCAATCCTCCATAGAATTACAACACAATCTAACCAATATGACTCAGGGGACGTGCCCCCATGTCTGAACCCATTCCTTGATAGCATTCATGACAGGTACTAGGCCCATGCCCTTTTCGGACAGGGAATACTCCACCCGTGGTGGTATCTCTGCGAAAGCCTCCCTCTTGATGATACCAAGCTCACACAGCTCATTCAGGCGGTCGGTCAAGGTCTTGGGACTTCCGTTAATCTCTCTCTGCAGACTGTTAAACCTAACAGGCTGGTCGTAGACCAGTATCCGGATAATGTCAAGGGTATGCTTCTTTCCTATTATTCCTAGGGTTCTCTTGTAGATGCAAGAGTCGTCACAGGGAACAGCAGAGTTCTGTCTGCAGCGCTTCTTTGCATTGGTTCTGGGTGTTGTACTCATCTTCTTCTCACCGACTCTTCTGTTTCAATCCCTGAAACGCCCATCAGTGGTTCAACTAGCAACCAGTCCCTGCATCCACCCTCGTATCTGATTCCAGTCACGAAAGTCCATTGTTTCGGGCAGCTCCTCTCCTTCGGGCAACTGGCTCTTCACAATCCTCTTGACTAGTGCTCTTACTATGAAGTTATACCTCTTGAAGTCAAACATGCCACCAAAGAGACCTGTTGATATAATAGAGAGACCAGGGTACCGCGCAGCGATATTGTCCAAGTACTCGGTCTGTGCAATACCGCATCTGTCTGGGCTCCCTGCATCACCACATACCACAAAGATAGCCACCCTAGAGCTACTCTCAGCAAGCTTTTCAATAAGCTTGAGCGGCTGCTTTGTCCATTGCCCAGCTTGAATACCACTGCCTATGACATAGAGGTCATACTTTCCTTCTTGTGTGGGAAACGCCTGGCGCCGTAGGTCAACAACATCGACCTCTGCACCTGCCTCTTCAGCAGTCCTAGCCATCTCTTGGACAATCTCTGTAGTTGTCCCGTATCTGGACCCGTAGCAGATTGCAATCCTCTTCATCTCAACGAACCTGAATAATGATTTGCAGACAAGTCACAAAACATTTTCGGGCTAAGCTTCGGATGTCTCTGTAAAGCATATCAATGAATCAATCAAACTAACTCAAAGGTCACCTCGGGAGAAGGAGATTTATCTGGACTCTTACGGTAGCCAGAGTATGTACTATGGAAACCTTGTATGCCTGCGACCACTTGAAATGACTGACTTAAATGAGATCATGTTGTTCGAGAATGATTGGGGACTCCGCAGATGGGCAGGCGTCCCACTACCAAAATCGCATCGGGTCATACAGGAATGGCTCGAAAAGGCATCAGTTGCAGACCCATGGCAAGATGGGACGATGCATCTTGCGGTCACTGACAAGGTGTCAGGAGCCTTTGTTGGGATAACGCGTCTATATAATATAAAGACTCCACATCGTAGGGCAAGTCTTGGCCTTGCTATCTATAATCCTGAGAACAGGTCAAAAGGCTATGGCACAGACGCGACACTAGTCATGCTGTGGGTTGCGTTCAATGTGCTTGGCCTGCATAGTGTCTACATTGATACAATGGAACAGAATGCTCATGCTATTCATGTTGCAGAAAAGGCGGGTTTCAGGAAGATCGGTCTGTTTCGTGAGACAGAGTTCATTGATGGTGTTTACACAGGACTTGTCTATCTCGACATCTTGGAGAAGGAGTTCTTTGCGCAGTATCCCATCGGAACTCCGATTGGAGAGCCATAGACAACCTGTATCCAAAAAAAGAACATGTGCTTACGTTGCTTCTAACGCAAGCACATCATCATACGAAAGCTCGACACCCTTGCGGGGCTCTGATGCTTGCACTGAATGCGACTTTTTCTCGTCGACCTTAGGTGAAGGAAACTGATACTTCATGAGGAGTTCATCTCCTGAAGTAAGCCTCGGCAATTGCCTTGGTAGAGGATGCAGTCCTAGGATAGCCTTTTTTTAATAGTGCACCGCTGTTTACCTCACGACGGTCATGAACGCATAGGCCAGAGCCTTGGTCCTGACGACCTCAAGCTTGTTCTTCGCTTCAGTCTGTGTCTGTTGATTCTTTGTTAGAGCCATAATATTTCACAAGGAATACAACTCAGATTTAGTATATATAGCGGAGCCACGTTATGGGGTCACGCAAGAAGGTCACAATATGTGACCAGCAGCTTTAGTTTCCATGCTCTTCGGAGTGTTATCACGTGCCATTTTCTGGACAACAATGACACCGATTATGGTAAGTGCTCCACCTATGATTTGAAGGATAGAAGTTGTTTCTCCGAGTACTAGAATTGACATGAGTACACCCCAGACTGCAATGAGGTTCAGCGCAATCTGCACTCTTGAAGCCTCAATGTACTTCATGCTTTCATAGTATAGGATGAAGGCGATTACAGAATTCACCAATCCAACCCATACTATAATCAGCCACGCATTCAGGCTGAGGCGAAAGATGACTGTAACATCCTCAGAAAACACAGCACATATCCAGATGCAAGGTACTGCGACAAGTGTGCTAAATGTGGTCACTGAAATGGAATCTACTGATCTGACTGCGACCTTGCCTGCAATTCCATTTACAGCAAACAGAAAGGTGGACACCACAATGATACCGTCTCCTAGCACTCGAACGAGGCCAAATCCTGTGTCAATAGGAGCGCCACCTATGACTATTAGCGAAACTCCAAGAGTAGCAAGCAAGAGGCCCCCAATCTTGTCAAGAGTGATTGGCTCACTAAGGAATACATAGGCTAAGATAACAGCGAATACAGGACTCGTGTTCAAGAGTAGGAGAGTTTCTGCAGCGGTGGTCATATTCAGGCCAATATACTGCAGTACTTGTGAGAGAAACGGACCTGTTAGGCCTGCAAGTGCCAATACCCTCCAGTTCTTCTTGGAAACAATCGCCTTCTCATATCGTCCCTTTTGGCTGAGGAATAGGACAATCAGAAGAGGGCTGGCCAGAGTATATCTTAGTGCAACAAAGACAATTGGGGTCACCTCAGCATAGACTATCTTGGCAAAGATGAGAGATGATGCCCAAGCCATTGTGGTCAGGACAAGTGCTATCCATGCTAAGAATACCTTATTCATTGTCACCTTCCCATCCTTCGATCTATTTCTGATGTGTTAGTCAATGAACGATTGACTCTCCTCAAAACATCTCTTGAGAAGATAGTATCCATGCTTTGCGCACTCCCTCAGGGAACGAGAGTCCTTGAAGTCGGTGAGAAATACCTCCCACGCAGCCATATAGAAACCGTGGTACAGGTCTGCTAGCTCACCATAGTCATATTCTCTTAGAAGTCCTTCAATTCTGCTGCGATTTCAAGACCACAAGTCAATAGGGTCATCGTAGACCTGGGTAAGGAAACGCACCGGAGATGGAGAGACTCTCCAAGCCATGCGCCTGATGGTGGTCCAGAAATCTAGCCCGGTCCGGTCGACAACCTGTTGGGGTAATTCTTGTAGGAAGACACCTAGTTCCTGTAAGTTCTCTAGATCAATGCGTCTGATGGTATCACTGTCAGGCATGTCCGGGGGGTCAAACTCCCCGAAGAGGACGGTTACATCACTCCTTCGAGGAGGAATGTATACGATTGCTCTCTTGAGCTGCTCAAGGGGTAAGACTTGAGATCGGGGGAGATGCAAGGAGTCCTTGTGGCGCTCATAGAACCTGCTCTCATATTCAGCGGATACCTGCATCCCATCTGCAAACTCATCAGGAGAACGGAGAAATGGTGTATCTTCAGGGTAATCTACGTGGATATCGAGATCGCTCACTACTGGGACGTAGTCAATGGGGGAGTTCCATTCCTTTGTGGCAGAGCCCTTTGAGAATGCGAATTTCGCACCTCGCTCCGGTGACCTGAGGACTTCAGTCCAGACTGAGAGTGCAACTTGGATATCCTGCCGTGCTCGTTTCTGTAACTCCTCAAAATCAGGCATAGTAGACCACCATAGTATTTTCGTGAAAACACTTGCGACGTACGTGAGTACGATACCTAGAGGTGTCGGGCCTCAGCACCCCAGTAGTATTCCTCCACTGCAGACCTCTCAAGGACTTGCCTTGCGAATGCCCACATGATCTTTGCAAAGTGTGGGTTCTCCATCTCAAGCGTCCATCCTGTCCATGGAGTATAGAGATCGAGTTCAGGTCTAAAATCCCGGGACCTATGCTGCAGCACATAGACACCAGAGTCTAACTTGAGAATACGGACATGGTACTTGTCTGTACGGTATTCAGCTCTAACTACGGCATCATCAGCTTGAAATTCATCTACGTCGGGAGACCACATCCTATCGCACACCTCTATGAAAAGCAACCTAAGGCTAAGTGCCTTCGTATTATAAATGGCTACTGAGAAGCCAACTACACAGACGAAGTAAGTCAAAAAGAATGAAAAAGGGCACGGATAATATCCGAGCCAGTATTCAATGACTATCGTGCAGAACGCGCAACACGCTCACGTTCTTCTTTTCGAGACACAGCATAACTGCCAGCATCACCACGGTAGGCTAGGAGCAGCTCATCGACAATGCACTCCTCAAGGCTCTTGGCATTCTTGTG